>JAIRRG010000144.1 GCA_031256095.1 Desulfobulbaceae bacterium | reverse complement strand
AGTTGCCAACGGCCTTGCCGAGCAATCCGACCTACCGGAAGATGAATCCAGCGGACGCGCCGATCATGCTGCTGACGCTCACTTCCGCCACGCTGAACCAGGGACAGCTCTACGACATTGCCTCGACCATTTTAGCCCAGAAGATTTCGCAGCTCTCCGGCGTCGGTCAGGTCAATGTCGGCGGCAGTTCACTGCCAGCGGTGCGCGTTGAACTCAACCCGCAGGCGATGGCCAGGGCTGGCATCGGCCCTGAAGACGCGCGGACAGCGATCGTCGCCGCCAATGCCAACCGGCCCAAGGGATTTGTCGAGGAAGGCGAGCGCCGCTGGCAGATCGGCGCCAACGATCAGGCGAAGACCGCCGCCGAATACCTGCCGCTGATCATCCACCAGCAAAATGGCGCCATCTTGCGCCTAGAAGACGTGGCCGACGTGCAAGACTCGGTACAAGATACCCGCAACGCTGGCTTTGCCGACGGCCAACCAGCGGTATTGATTATGATTTACCGCCAACCGGCGGCCAACATCATTGAAACTGTCGATCAGGTCAAGGCGCTTGTGCCACAGTTGAAAGCCTCAATCCCAGAGAGCGTCAACCTTGCCGTTGGCATGGACCGGACACCGACGATCCGCGCCTCATTGCATGAGGTGGAACGAACGCTGACAATTTCCATCGTTCTGGTGGTCATGGTCGTCTTCGTCTTTTTGCGCAACGCGCGCGCCACCCTGATTCCGAGCGTCGCCGTGCCGGTGTCGCTGATCGGCACCTTCTCGGTCATGTATCTGGCCGGCTTCAGCCTGAACAATCTGTCGTTGATGGCCTTGACGGTGGCCACCGGCTTTGTCGTCGATGACGCCGTGGTGGTGTTGGAAAATATTTCACGTCACATCGAGGCCGGGATGAAGCCGTTCCAGGCGGCGCTTACCGGCGCCAAAGAAATCGGCTTCACGGTGCTTTCGATGAGCCTGTCGTTGATCGCTGTCTTCATCCCGCTCCTCTTCATGGGCGATCTGGCCGGGCGGCTGTTTCGTGAATTCGCGGTAACGCTGTCGGTTGCCATCGTCATTTCCCTCGTCATTTCCCTGACCACGACGCCGATGATGTGCGCCCGGCTTTTGCGGACGCGCCACTTCGCCCCCGAAAAAAAAGAGCGGGAAAACCTCTTGGCGCGTCTGAGCGCCAAAGCCTTCGACGCCATGCAGGCCGGCTACCGCGTCAGCCTCGACTGGGCGCTCGAACACGGGCGGACGATGATGATGATTCTGCTCGCGGTGATTGGGCTCAACGTCTATCTGTACATTGCCATTCCGAAGGGGCTTTTTCCGCAGCAGGACACGGGCCGCATGATGGGCAACATCCAGGCCGACCAGAGTATTTCCTTTCAGGCGATGCGCGGAAAACTGGTCGATTTTATCAAGATTATCCGGGCCGATCCGGCGGTTGAAAGCGTCGTCGCTTTCACCGGCGGCTCGCGCGTCAATTCCGGCATGATGTTCATCGCCCTGAAACCCTTGGCCGAGCGTGATCCGATTGGCAAGGTAATAGGACGCCTGCGCGGCAAACTGATGCATGAACCCGGCGCCAACCTCATCCTGGTTCCCGTGCAGGATATTCGCGCTGGCGGGCGCGCAAGTAACGCCCAGTATCAATACACGCTGCAAGGCGACGACCTCGAACAGTTACGGCAATGGGAGCCGCGGGTGCGCCGTGCTCTCGGGCAGTTGCCGGAATTGATTGACGTCAACACCGACCAGGAAGACAAGGGCGCGCAAACGAAAATTGAGGTCGATCGCGACGCCACCGCCCGGCTGGGCATCAACCAGCGCCTGGTCAGCACGACCTTGGACGATCTGTTTGGCCAGCGCCTGGTTTCAACCATCTACAATCCGCTGAATCAATACCGCGTCGTCATGGAAGCGGCGCCACCTTACCTGCAAGGCCCGGAAACGTTGGGACATACCTATCTCGTCACCAGCGACGGCATTTCCGTGCCGCTGAGCGCCGTCGCTTCCTACGGCCCGGCCAATACGCCGCTTTCGGTCAACCATCAGGGGCAGTTTGCCGCCTCGACAATTTCGTTCAACCTGCCGGAGGGCGTCTCGCTGTCGCAGGCATCCAAGGCCATCGACACGGCCATGGCCAAACTCGGGGTTCCGACCTTGATCCACGGCAGCTTGCAAGGGACAGCGCGGCTATTTCAACAGAACGCCAAAAATCAAATCTGGCTCATCCTCGCCGCCCTGGCAACCATTTACATCGTGCTCGGCATGCTCTACGAGAGCACTATCCATCCGCTGACAATCCTGTCGACGCTGCCTTCCGCCGGTGTTGGCGCCTTGATCGCCCTGCTCCTCTTCGGCATGGAATTCACGATGATTGCTTTCATCGCCGTTATTTTGTTAATCGGGATCGTCAAGAAAAACGCAATCATGATGATCGACTTCGCCACCGATGCCGAACGCAATCAGCAGATGTCGCCGCATGAGGCGATCCGCGAAGCCTGTTTGCTGCGTTTCCGTCCGATCATGATGACCACGGTGGCGGCGATTTTCGGGGCGCTGCCCCTGATGCTTGGACGCGGCGACGGCGCCGAAATGCGTCAACCGCTCGGCATCGCCATCGTCGGTGGTTTGATCTTGAGCCAGTTGTTGACCCTCTACACCACGCCGGTGGTACACCTTTACCTTGGCCGCTTCCGCCTCTGGTGTCTGCAGCGGCGACGCCGGAAAATGCCGCAGCCTGGCATTTCTCAGGTGGCATAATATTCCCCGGATACTTCAGGAACATCGATATGTCGGCGCCATTTTTCTCATTTTCATTTGTCCGCAGCCATTTTTTTCTCGCTCTGACGATTTCCGCCCTGGCCCTCACAGCCTGCGCCGTCGGCCCCGACTATCGGCAGCCGAAAATCGACGTTCCCGCCGCCTGGAAGGAAAATCCGCCCGCCGGATGGAAAATGGCACAGCCGCAGGATACGGACAAGGGGAGCCAATGGTGGAAAATCTACCATGAGCCGCGGCTTGACGAGCTGGTAGCGCGGATTGAAATCTCGAACCAGAACGTTGCCGCCGCCGCCGCCCGTCACCGGCAAGCTGTGGCGCTGCTGGGCGCCGCCAGCGCCGCCTTTTTTCCGACAGCGAATCTCGGCGCTACCGCTAACCGCGCTGAGAGCACCAGCAGCAGCGAAAGCTTAGGAACAAACGGCGGCAACCGTTCCCGCGTTAACAGCAGCTCCCAGGTCTCGCTCAACCTTGGCTGGGAAATCGACCTG
>JAIRRG010000079.1 GCA_031256095.1 Desulfobulbaceae bacterium | reverse complement strand
GCCGGGGTTTTGCCCCGAACCGCCCAACACGGCGGGCCAAACCCCGCGCCGCTGGGAAAAGGAGCCGCAGCCGCATCTTGCCATCGCCCAAATCTTCTGCCACGAGACAGCGCAGGCTGTCACCGATGACAATGGCGCCACCGGCTTTGGGCCGCTTCGAGCTTTTCACCAGGGCCGTAACCACAGCCTCGCCAGGGCCAATTTGGCGCGGAAACTCTAACAGGAAGACTTCCGCCTTGCCCCCGCTGTCCTTGCGGCCAAAGAGGCGGGCCGGAAAGACTCTGGTGTCATTGAGGACCAGCACATCATTTTTATCAATAAAATTAAGAACATCGGCGAAATGGCCATGCCGCGTCTTGCCGCTGTCGGCGTTAAGCATCAGCAGCCGCGCCTGGTCACGTTTTGCGGCGGGATACTGGGCGATTTGTTCCGGCGGCAGATGGTAGCGGTAGGAAGCAAGGAGAAAATCGTCGGGATGCAGTGACATGGTTTTCCAGCGAAATCGGCCTGGGCCTCGGCCTGGGTCTCGTTAGGCATTACGGCGGCGGCGGGTCGTGGTATAGTAAAATTGTATGCGAATGCTCCTGCCCCTACCCGGCCTAAAGCGGGCAGGAGTAGAGGCAGACGCTGGAATACACTTTTGTCGCCCGGCGCACAAGAATTAATACTATTTATAAATTAAAAATTGAATAATTTTCTGTGTCATTGCGAGCGATGCGAAGCAATCCATGTTATAGAAAAAATTAAAAAAATGGATTGCTTCGTCGCTATGTTCCTCGCAGTGACATCGGCTATTGTATCATTTTTGATTTATAAATCAAATAAGGGACACAAAGCGAGGTCGGGCGTGGAAAGAATTTCCAAGGTGCTGAGAACATGACAGACACATTTTCCGCGCCACTCTGGGCTTGCCTGCTCATCGGCGGTAAAAGCAGCCGCATGGGGCAGCCGAAACATCTACTGCCGCTTGCCGGTGGCCGCGTCTGGCTACAACGGGCGGCGGCGCTTTTGCGGTCGCGGGTCACGGGCCTTGTCTTGGCGGGCGCGGGCGAGATTCCGGCCAGCCTGGCGGCGCTGCCGCATCTTAAAGATGCGGCCGGCGGCCAGGGGCCGCTCACCGGGATTGTCGCCGCTTTTCGCCACCAGCCAGAAGCGTCATGGCTGGTTTTGGCCTGCGATATGCCGCGGGTAACGGCAGCGGCGATTGACTGGCTCTTGGCGGCGCGGCGGCCTGGCGATTGGGCGATAATGCCGCGTCTGGCGGCAAACGCTCGGCCCGAGCCACTTTTCGCCTGGTATGGGCCGGAATGCCGCCCGCTTTTTCAAGAACGCCTGGCACGAGGCAAGATGTGCCTGCATGAGCTGGCGGCTCATCCCAGCATCCGCTCGCCGCTGGTGCCAGCGGCGCTTTGCGACAATTGGTCTAACATCAATACTCCGGAAGAACTGGCGGCGCTAAATCATGAATTGGCCGAAGCGGGAGAAGAACCATGAAAAGCCTGCAAAGCCCGCTGACAAGCCTGCCGCGCCTGGGCAGCGAATACGATCAATGGTGTCGGCGGGAATTTGCCATCCTGCGGGAAAAAATCGAGCCATATGTGGTTGAGATGACCATGCCTTGCCCCTATGGCCTGCCGCATACCGCCCGCTTTTCCCAGGCGTCGTTCGATCACCTGACCGACCGGCAATTGGAAGTCTTTTTCGCCGCCGGCTACCGCCGCAATGGCAACAGCCTCTACACCATGCGCTGCTGGGATTGCCATGCCTGCGTACCAATCCGCCTGCGCCCCGATCAGTTCCAGCCGAACCGCAGTCAGCGCCGCGCCTGGAAACGGAACCAAGATCTGAGCGTCATTTTGGGCGAACTTGAGCTTGATCTCGGGCATCTCGGACTGTGCGATCTTTTCCTGCAAACCCGCTACCCTCGCGAGCGCAACCGCGCTTACGGCTACTATGGCGAGTTTTTCTGCAACACGATCGCCAACACGCGGCAGATGCAATTTCGCCTGGACGACAAGCTGCTCGGCGCCTCAATCATTGATATCGGCGAGAATTTCATCAACGCCGTCTATTTTTACTTCGACCCCAGCGAAGCCCGGCGCAGCCTCGGCACCTTCAACATTTTGTCACTCATTGAGCTGTGCCGCGAAATGGATATCAGCTATCTCTATCTCGGTTACCGCATCGCCGAAACCCGGGCCATGCGCTACAAGGGGGCCTTCAAGCCCCACCAGTTGCTGCTGGGCGAGCGCTGGGTCGAGGTGCAAAAAGGGCCGGAGTTACAGCCCTAGGTCTTTTAGCGCTTTCTTAAAAATTCACCAGTTCAACATCAAAAACCATGACCGCGTCCGGTGGGATCGGGCCACGGCCCTTGGCGCCATAACCCAGTTCCGGCGGAATGATCAATACCCGCTTTTCACCCTTTTTCATCGACAAAAGGGCTTCCTCCCAGCCTTCGATGACCAGCCCCTGACCAACCGCAAATTCAATCGGCTCGCCGCGTTTATAGGAGCTGTCAAATTCCTCGCCGTCGAGCAACCGCCCGCTGTAATGGACGGTGACGCGGTCGCCAGGTTTGGGCGTGGCCTGGCCGCCGCCCGCTTTTGTTATTACATACTTCAAGCCGGATTTGGTGGTAACCGCCTGCGGCCAATTCTTTTCGATCAGTTTGGCCCGCTCGATCGCGGCTTGCCGAGCCTCCTCCAGGGCGGCTTGTCGAGCCTTCTCCAGGGCGGCTTCTTTGATCCGCTCCGGCCGCCTGCTGTCGAGAGTGGACAGATATTGGTTGAAGGCGTCGTCATCGGCTTTGAAGGCTTCGGCCTCGGGGCCAACCCGCTTGATCGTCACCGACTTGATGACGTCTCCCTGGCGAATTTCATTGACCACATCCTGACCAGAAACAACATGGCCGAAGACCGGGTGTTTGTCGTCGAGCCAGGGTGTGGCCACATGGGTGATGAAAAACTGGCTGCCGTTGGTAGTCGGCCCGGCGTTGGCCATCGACAGCACACCCGGCCCGGAATGGCGCAGGCTGGGTTCAATTTCATTGGGGAAGGTGTAGCCAGGGCCGCCCCTACCGGTACCGAAAGGACAACCGCCCTGGATCATGAAATCAGCAATGACGCGGTGGAACTTCAAGCCGTCGTAAAACCGGCGTTTACCGCCGCCAGGGCCCAGCTCTTTTGTTCCTTCGGCAAGACCGACAAAATTGGCGACGGTCAGAGGCGTCTTTTTATACTCCAGCTCGCAGACGATCTCCCCTTTATCGGTGTCGAAAACGGCATACAAGCCATCCGGCAGTTTTGTTTCAGCCATGGTTTTATCTCCTTGGAAAAAAACGTTGAACAGCATGAG
>JAIRRG010000067.1 GCA_031256095.1 Desulfobulbaceae bacterium | reverse complement strand
CGATGGTGTCGCCGGCCTTGACGCGGCCATTCATGATCCTGACCGAGACTATGGTGCCGCGAAAGGCATCGTAACTGGCGTCAAAGATCAGCGCCTGCAAGGGTTCGTCGCCGCTGCCGCTGGGCGGCGGGATGTGTTCGATGATCTTGTCAAAAATTTCGGCCACCCCCTGACCAGTCTTGGCCGAGCAGAATGAAATGAGGGCCGCGCCCAGGCCCAAATCCTCTTCGATCTGCATGGCTACCTTGTCCGGTTCCGCCGAGGGCAGGTCAATTTTGTTGACCACCGGCAAAATTTCCAGGTCGTTTTCCATGGCCAGATAGAGATTGGCCAAGGTCTGGGCCTCAACACCCTGGGCGGCATCGACCAAGAGCAGCGCTCCCTCGCAGGAAGTGAGGGCGCGGGAAACCTCATAGCTGAAATCGACATGGCCGGGGGTATCGACGAGATTCAAGGCGTATTCCTGGCCATCTTTCCCCTTGTAAGGCAGGCAGATGGTTTGGCTCTTGATGGTGATGCCGCGCTCGCGCTCGATGTCCATGTTGTCGAGCAGTTGATCTTTGAATTCGCGGTCGGAAATCAGGCCGCACAGTTGAATCATCCGGTCAGCAAGGGTTGACTTGCCGTGGTCGATGTGGGCAATGATGCTAAAATTGCGTATGTTCTTCATAAGCGACAGGAAATGTGTGCGGAGAAATGGATCCCGCCCGGCAAAGCATTCCGGCTGAGGATTCTGCGGACCGTTCTGATAGGCAAGCGTTCGGCGAAAAAATGTGGTAATATCATAAAATTGGCCGGAATTAAATAGCTTTTCGGCCAATGTCTTGGTTGTAACGAAGAAAAACGCAATATAAACAGTGTGTTGTATTGTAAAGCATCCTGCTCCAAGCGGGCTGCGGGGAAGATGGCATGACAACGGAAGAACCCGAAATTGAGGAAACAGAATTCGACAGCGCTGTTCCGGACATGGGCTACGAGGCCGAACCACGCCTGGTGAACATGGATGAGGACGCCAACCTGCCAGCCCTCAGCAACCCGGAATTGCACCGTTATTTGCAGGAAATCAGCCAGTATAAACTGTTGACCCGCGAAGAAACCGACGAACTGGCCATCCGCTTCCATGAAACCGGTGACCCCGAGGCCGCCTACCGGCTGGTGTCGTCGAACCTGCGGCTGGTGGTCAAGGTGGCCATGGATTTCCAAAAATACTGGATGCAGAATTTCATGGACCTGATCCAGGAGGGCAACGTCGGCCTCGTGCAGGCGACCAAGAAATTCGACCCCTACCGCGGCGTCAAGCTGTCCTACTACGCCGCCTACTGGATTCGCGCCTATATCCTGAAATTCATCATGGATAACTGGCGCCTGGTGAAAATAGGCACCACCCAAGCACAACGTAAACTGTTCTTCAGTCTGAACAAGGAAAGAAAACTCCTTGAAACTCAGGGTTTTGAGCCGGAGCCGAAACTTCTGGCCCAGCGCTTAAACGTCAAGGAAAAGGAAGTAATCGAGATGAGCCAGCGTATGGATGGCTGGGACGTGTCGCTTGAGGCGCCGGCTCATTCCGATTCCGACGACGAACAGAAAAGCTTTCTCCCCAGCGGTGGCCCGAGCATTGAGTCGATCATCGCCGGGCGCGAAATCAAGGAGAAGCTGTCGGTGCTGCTGGCCGCTCTCGAAAACCGGCTCAATGAAAAAGAAAAGATGATCCTCACCGAGCGCCTGCTCACCGACGACCCGCAGACACTGCAAACCATCGCCGATCACTTCGGCATCTCGCGTGAGCGGGTGCGCCAGATTGAGGTCAACCTGCTGCACAAGATGAGGAAATTCATCGAGATGGAGTTTCCCGATGTCGGCGATTTGTTCGACGGCGAGAAAATGGCTATCCGCCATCATCGGCCATGAAACCGCCAACACCGATCGCCGCTGTTGCCACCGGCAGCCCGGTTTTGCCCTGAGTCGCCGGTTATGAAACGAAAGCCGTTTACCGCGCCGTTTTTGCTCTTGCTAGCCGTAGCCCTTGCAGCCGCGCCGACGCTCTTCCCCGGCCCAGCCCATGGCCTGGAGGTGGCGCCCTTGGCTGAGCAGGAAACACCGGCCTGGTTCCGCCTATGGCAGCAGGCGCGGGATTGGCGCGGTCACGACGATCAGAAGGCGGCTCAGGCCTATCAGCAACTTTTGCAAAATAAACCCGACCTTGAGGAAGCCCGCTGGGAGTACTGCCAATTGCTGGTTAGCCGCCACGAAGACGCCACTGCCGTCTGCGAGCCATTGCCGGAAGCCAGTCCAAATAACAAGAATTATCTGCTTATGGCCGGGCGGCTGGCCTTGGCGACGCGGGAATACAGCCGCGCCGTTTCCTATCTGCAAAAATGCGCCGACACTTCAGCCCCCGGCAACAACGATACGATGCGGCTGCTCGTTGAAGCCCTGGACCATCTGGGCGAGGTAAAAAAGAGCCTGCCCTATCTGGAAAACCTGGCCCAGGCCCATCCGGACGACCTTGATCTGTTGTGGCGGCTGTTCACGGCAGCGCGGCAGGCCGGCGACAACGATAGGGCCAGCGCCGCCGCCATCTCCCTGAGCGAGACCGACAAGCTGCCACCGCCACGCCTCTTGGAAGTGACACAGTATCTGGAAAAAGCCAGTGGGGCGACAGCAGCCAGAGCGGTGGTCAAGGCGCAGGAACATTATCTGCAGCTACATCCCGATTACCTGCCCTTCCGCAAGGCACTGGCCACCACCTATCTGACCGGAAAAGACGCCACCAAGGCTCTGCCGCATCTCACTGTCCTGGCCGAAGCGGGCGAAGCGGCGCCGGGGCAGCTCGCTGATCTGGCCCGCCTCCACAGTGACCGCGGAGATTTGGCCAAGGCGCTGCATTATTACGAGATGGTACGGGCCTTACGCCCGGATGACACTTCCCTGGCCAGCGAGACCTCAGCGCTACGCAAGAAATTTGCCAAGAGCCTGATTGCCGGCGTTCAGCGCGACAATGCTCCAGAGATGTGGGACAATCTCGACCGCATCGATATCGACCGCCTCGCCCTCTATACGGTTTTGGCCGAAGAGATGGAAAAAAGCGGCAAATGGCAAGGACTGTTGCAGCTTCTCGAAGTTCTCAGAGATAAATCGCCGGAACCGGATCGCTATAGCCTGCGCATCGCCCGCCTTCTCGCCGCTGGCGGCGACGATGCTGGCGCTCTCAAGATGATGCAACAGGTGCGGCGGAACAATTTACGCGACGCCGGATACTTCCGCGAGCGAGCTGCCATCGAAACCCGGCTGGGGCTGATTAAGGATGCCCTTGCCGATTACCGCCAGGCCATCGTCCTGAAACCCGGGGATATGGCCAGCCACGGAGACGCCATCGCCTTGGCCGCTGAGGCCGGGCTGGCGTCGGAACTGCCCTCTCTGGCCCCAGGCCAGGACGCCTCAGTGGCGTTGTGGCTGGCCTGGCTAAACGGACTGGCCGACAACGGCCTGTTCATGCGGGCGGTGGATCAATACGGGCGACTTTTGGCTTCGGGCCGGCTTTCCGCCGCCGAGAAACAGCAATTGCGTGAGCAACGGGCGGCGATGTACGCCCGCATGGGACGGCTGGCTGAGGCCGAGCAAGAATACCGCCTTCTGCTCGCTGACACCGTCAACGCCCCGGACTGGTCTACCCCCACCTGGTTGGCGGATAGACAGCGCCTGCTGCTTGATCTTATTGAATTGCTTCTCGATGGCCGGGAAACTGCCGAGGCCGGACAGTGGCTAGCTCTGGCCGCCGCCAGCGGCAATACATCCCTCGATGAACACCTGGCGCTGGCCCGCTGGCGTCTGAACCTGCAAAGGGATGGCGGTGGCGCGGCGCTTGATCAGTTACGTAAACATATCGACGGCCTTGCCGCGACAAAAGGCTACACCTCCGCCCGCTTGACGCCGTGGCGGCGGCTGTTGACTGAAGGCTGCATTGCCCGGCGAGACCTGGCCGGGGCGAAAAAGGCCCTGGCGGCGATTGCTGGAGCTGCTCGCAGCGGCGAGTTGGCCGCTTTATCCCTGCTCGCTCAGGCTAATCCCGCCGATGGCGGCCAGGCGGACGGCGCTTTCAGCCGCTACCGCCATCAACTGGCGGCGGCACGGTTGGCCGAACACCTGGGTCTGTTGGCGGTGGCCGCTGATATGGCCACAGCGGCGCTGCAAGAATGTCCCGATTCGCTAGCGGCGCAGGCGATGCAGGCGAGATTGTCGATGTCGCGCGCTCATTTTCCCGAGGCGGCGCGGCAATACCAGCATCTGCAAGAGCAATACCCGGATGAAATTTTCTTCCGCCGCGAATACCTGACGGCGCTGCTCGCCGCTGGCCAGACCAGCGAATTCCGCGAGCGTCTGGCGGCAAATCCGGTGCTTTTCCCAGCTATGGAAGAAGAACTGCTCTTGGCCCGCGCCGACTGGCAAGATGGCAAGAGCGACGAGGCGATCCACGGCTATGAGACGCTGCTTTCGGCTTTCTATCCTGATAATGAAAACGCCAAGCGGCGGAATGAGGATTCCCTGTGGACAATCTTTTCTTTTTCCGATCCGGAGGAATTGACGCGGCTGGAACGGGCCACCGACCCGGGACAGTTCTGGCCGCTGCGGGCGGGGGCGGCTGAAAGCAGCGCCCAGGATTTTGCCCGTCAGCGCTTCGAGCAGGTCGTGCGACAGGAATATATGGCCAGGCGTTCGTTGGCCAGCCGCCAGTATAAATCGGCCGAGCGCCAGTACCGCCGCAGCCTGCAAAGCGAACCAACAGTTTCCGGCTGGCGCGACCTGGCCAAGATCTACGAGCGGCTGGGTCAGTACGGCAAAGAGGCGGCAATCTATTCAGCCTTGTCGGAACAAGGCCTAGACAATCCCGAACTGCGCGGTGATATGGCCAAAAACCGTCTGCTGCGCGCCCCGCGCCTCTCTTTCAACTGGAGCGAGCACAGCCAGGAAGGCCGCCAGGATATGAAAAATATCAGGGAAAACACCTTCGGCGCATCCGTCTGGATGATGCCAAGCCTGACCAGCGAGGCGACAATTGAGGCGAAAAATATCAACTACAGCGCCGCCAGAGGCGGCGGCACCAATATCACTGGCCGCAGCCTGCTCGGCAAAACCACGATTGAACTGAATGACAATAATATCTTCACCGGCCAGGCCGGCGTCCATATTACCGACGGAGAAAGCGGCCAAACGATGCTCCTCTACGATCTGGCGCTGCGTCACCGCTTTGACCAGATGCTTCAGGGTTTTATCAGGGTCAACCAGGAGGTGCTCGACGACACCCTGATTTCCGTAAGCCGTGGCTATTCACGGCAGAGCTACGGCGGTGGCCTGGAACTGGACGCCCCATCCGGTTTTGCCCTCGGCACGGAATTGGCCTACAACCATCTGGCATCCGACAATGGCGATGACCGGATCAATATGTGGGCGGGTTATTCGTTTTTCGGCGAATTTTCCACCCTCAGCCTTAAGTATGAATATCTCCTCGCCCATGAGAACAAGGCCGGAGCCCTGACCGTCGATCCGCTCACCGGCATTGAAAGCAACTCGCTGGCCTACTGGAGTCCTGGCCACTACTGGCTGCAACAGGCCTCCGCTTCCTACCGCTATTTGCTGCAGGGCCTAGGCTTCCCCGGCCAGAATGACAGCTATTACTCCATTTCCCTATCGACCGGCTATGAATCGAACGATTCGCTGCTCGTCAGCGGCAACTTCGATATTTCCCTTGAATTGACGCGGCATTTCTTATTAAAAGGAAACCTCCTCTTTTCCAAGGCTAACGATTTTGAGGAAAAAGGCGCTTTCTTGTCCCTCGTCTATCGTTGGTAGCAAACCACGGAAAATCTGGGGCTGGCAAAAAAAGATCAATCGGTGAGGGCGGGCGATGCGGCCCGCCCAAACGTTTTTATGGAGGTAAATGATGGTTGAGCGTGTGCCCTTCTCGAAAACCGGCCACCAGAAATTGCGGGATGAGTTGCAGCGGCTTGAGCGCGTCGACAGGCTGGAAATCGTCAAGGCCATTGAAGTCGCCCGCGCCCACGGCGATCTGAAGGAAAACGCCGAATATCACGCGGCAAAAGAACGCCAGGGAATGATCGAGGGACGCATCCGCGACCTAAAAGACAAGCTGGCGCGGGCCGAGGTGATTGACTGCGCCGCCATTGGCGTCAGCCGGGTGGTCTTTGGCGCGGTGGTGCGGCTGCTCGACTTAAAAAGCGACGAGGAAGTAACCTATCAGCTTTTAGGCCCTGAAGAATCCGACGTCAAACGCGGTTCGATCTCGGTCTTGTCGCCCTTGGGCCACGGCATGCTCGGCAAGGAAGTCGGCGATGAAATCAAGGTGAAAACGCCGGGCGGCCTGCGCGAGTTCGAAGTGATTGATATTCAGACATCTAGTTTCAGTTGATTTTCGACGCCGGGCCATTCGCCCGGTACTAAATCTGTATGTCTGTATGGAATAAATCCCAAGAAAGTTGCCTAATTTGGAAGTGTAAAGAGGGTAAACCATGAACATTCTCGTGATAGGCTCCGGCGGGCGTGAACACGCCTTGGTGTGGAAACTGGCGAAAAGCGACAAGGTGAAGAAAATCTACTGCGCGCCGGGTAACGCCGGTATCGCCGAGTTGGCCGAATGCGCGCCGATTGCCGCCACCGACATTGAGGCGCTGGCCCGCTTTGCCAAAGGAAAGAAAATTGATTTGACCGTCGTCGGCCCGGAATCGTCCCTGGTTGCTGGTATCGTTGACCTGTTCGAGAGCAAGGGCCTGGCCGTCTTCGGGCCAAACCGTGAGGCGGCGCGGCTTGAGGGCAGCAAGGTCTTCGCCAAGAAATTCTTGGCCAAACACGGCATTCCGACCGCTGCTTTTGCCGCCTTCACCGCGGCGGAAGCGGCGCGCGAATACGTCATGAATAATCCACGCCCGTTGGTGATCAAAGCCGATGGCCTGGCGGCAGGCAAGGGCGTCTTCGTCTGCGCCAGTCAGGAAGAAGCTTTGGCCGCCATCGAGCAAATCATGGTCGAAAAAGCCTTTGGCAAGGCGGGCAAGGAAATTGTCATTGAAGAATGTCTGAGCGGCGAAGAGGCGTCTTTTCTTGCCTTCACCGATGGCGAAACGGTGTTGCCGCTGCCCACTTCCCAAGATCACAAGGCGATTTACGACGGCGACCGTGGCCCGAATACCGGCGGCATGGGCGCCTATTCGCCAGCGCCGCTGGTGACCGAGGAACTGACAAAAAAAATCATGGACAGCGTCATGCTGCCGACGGTGCGCGGCCTGCGTCAGGAGGGCATCACCTACCGCGGCGTCCT
>JAIRRG010000166.1 GCA_031256095.1 Desulfobulbaceae bacterium | reverse complement strand
CAAGCGTGCCGCTGTCTCCCGCAGCAAGTCCGGTAAGGCCTCCGGTAAGGCTAGCAAGGACACGGGGGGAATCACGTCGTTTTTCCGGTTCTTGATGGCGGCGACCAGATCGGCGGCTTGCGGCCCAGCCGTGTCGGACCAGTCGGCCAATCGCCGGCGCTGGTCAATGAAGTAGGCCATTCGCGCGATCTGGTCCGGCTCCAGTTCCCAAGCCTTCCGATAAAGCGACAGCGCTTCCTCGGAGCGGTTCGTGGCCTTCAGCAGCTCCGCGAGATTGGTCAGGGCTGGAGTGGAGTCCGGCGCTATTTCCAGGGCTTTCCGGTAGTGCCATTCAGCTTTCTCTTGCTGGTCAAGGCGTGTGTAGAGGCGACCGAGGTTGATATGGGCTTGATGATAGTCAGGTTGCAACTCTATTGCCCGCCGGTAGCACTCCAGGGCCTCCTGGAATCGCTCGCGGTTGTGACCACGGTGGAGCAGACTGCCCAGACTGTTCCAAGCATGAGGCTCTTTCGGGTCGAGTTGCAATATCTTGCGAAAAACCTCTTCAGCGCGCTCCGGCTTGTTCTCGACCCCTAACAACTCTGCGAGATTAGTCAGGGCTGGCATGAAGTCCGGCGCTATTTCCAGGGCTTTTCGGTAGTGCCGTTCAGCGTCTTTGTTCTGGCCATTGTCTTTGTATGCGGATCCGAGGTTGACATGAGCGCGAGCATAGTCAGGCTGCAACTCTATGGCCCGCCGGTAGCACTCAATGGCTTGGTGGAGCCGTTCGCGGTCATCACCATGATTGAGCAGATTGCCGAGATTGCTCCAGGCATAAGGCTGCTTCGGGTCGAGTTGCAATGTCTTACGATAAGCCTCCTCGGCTTGCTCCAGCTTGTTTGTCGCCTTCAAGGCCAAAGCGAAATTGTACCAGGCATTGGCTGAGCCCACTTTCTGCGCCGCGATCCGCAATGCGCTTTCGGCGGCCTCGGTCTCTTGCCGTAGCAGTTGGATACAACCCAGCACCAGACAGGCCTTGCCTTCGAAATCTGGGCGTGACCTCAGGCGCTCGCAGAGAGCAAGTGCTTCGTCATAGCGGCCATGCCCATAGCACTGAAAGGCGCGGCGGTATTCTGCCTCGTCGGCGGCATTTACCACGCTAGCGGCGGGTTTCCGCGCACTGGGAAAGGGCGAACGGCGTTTCATTTATTCACTCCCGGTATTGGTGGGTGATACCGATACGGTTTTGTCTGCAAACATGGTACGTCGGCCTCAGGCCCTGACGATGCCCGATTGCCCCCGCGCCCGCTGGTCGAGCATGGCCTGAAACAGGCGCTCGAGGTCGCGAGAGAAACGCTGCGGGTCAAACAGGGGCGCATTTGGCAGGCGAGAGGCCAGCGTCGCCCTGAGAGCATGAAGCCGGGCCTTGTCCATGGCCAAGGCCACCGCCAGAGCGGTATAGCTGGCGCGATCTTTGGTAATCAGTTCGTCAAGACCCAAGCAGTGCAACAGGCTGGCCCCCATGCGGCCAACGAAGGTATCTCCAATCATGGTCACGAGCGGCACACCGGCGCGTAGGGCGTCGCTGGCCGTGGTGCCAGAGTTATAAGGCCAGGTGTCGAGGGCCAAGTCAGCCAGAGCTAAGCGGCCCTGGTGCTCGGGTAAAGAACGCCATTTGGCAAATATCAGCCGCTCCGCTGCGATCCCTCTCCGTACCGCCTCGCGCCGCAGGTTGTCGCGGGCAACAGGGTTTATCGGGGCCAGCCAAAGGACGCTATTGCCGGTGCTTGATAAAATACGACACCAGTCGTCCCATAGGTCAGGGGACAGTTTGAAACACTGGTTGAAGCTGCAGAAGACAAAGGCATCGTCGGGCAGATTCTCCGCCTGGCGGTTGGGCACGGGCATGGCCGCTGTCAGCGCCCGGTTAGGCTGGAAGCAGTGCGGCATCAGGGCCAGAGATTCGCTGAAATCACGGGCCCGTTCCGGCGGTGTGGCCATGGCGTCGCCGATAATGTAGTCGGCGAGGCGTGGTTCGCCGAGACTGCCGATATAACCCAACCACGAGGCAATGACCGCTGCCGGGCGCAGGGCGGTGATGCCCAGGCGGGCATGGATGGTAAAGCCGGTCAGGTCAACCAGCAGATCGATGCCGTCGGCACGAATCTTTTCGGCGGCGGCGCGGTCACTCAGGGCGGAGACGCTGGTAAAATGCTCGGCCAACCGTCGCAATGTCTGCCGTTCTTCGTCTTCGATCTCCGGCCCGTAGGCATAGAGGAAGACCTCAAAGCGCTCCCGGTCATGATGGGCAATGACGTCGGTGATCAGGTGGGTGACAGGGTGCTTGCGGAGATCGGCGGACAGATAACCGACCCGGATGCGCCTGCCGCTCAGGTCGGCGACCTTATTGACCAGCGGCGGCAGGCTCAGTTCGCGACGCCAGCGTGAACGGGCATAGGATGCCGCCATGTCGCGCAACAATTCCGGCGAGGTTCCGGGGCAGGCCAGTAAGGACAGGGGATCATGGGCGTTACTCTTGCTATTGTCGATGATGGAGAGCAGTTGGGCTGGTTGCGGTCCGCCGGCCTCGGACCAGTCGGCCAATTTTCTGCGGGCGAAAGCCAGATTGACATGAGCGCGAGCATAGTCAGGCTGTAGCTCTATTGCCCGCCGATAGCACTCGATGGCCTGCTGGGGCGGCTCCCATTCGTGACCACGATTGAGCAGATTGCCGAGATTGTTCCAGGCCTTAGGCTGTTTTGGGTCAAGTTGTAAGGTCTGACGATAGGCCTTCTCGGCTTGTTCCGGCTTGTCCGTAGCTGTCAAGGCCAAGGCCAAGTTGTACCAGGCGTCGGTTGAACCCAGTTTTTGCGCGGCAATCCGCAATACGGTCTCGGCGGCCTCGGCCTGCTGGCGCAGCAGGTGGATACAACCCAGCACCAGGCAGGCCCTGCCTTGGAAAGCTGGGCGTGACCTCAAGCTCTCGCAGATGGCAAATGCTTCGTCATAGCGGCCCTGCTCATAGCATTGAAGGGCGCGGCGGTATAGCGCCTCGTCGTCGGTATTGACTGCGGTAGTCGCTGGCTTTCGCGCGGTGGAAAAGGGCGGTCGGCGTTTCATGTATTCATTTGAGGGATCGGATTGTTATAGGAGCATGAAGGCAAATAGGCCGCGCTTTGGACTAAACAAGCGCGATCCTGATCGTTGGCAGCGTTTGCAATTCGCGCCGTGGTTGGCGCGGCGGCTTGACGGCCTCCAGCACGCCGATCATTTCCGATACAACATTGCGCTCCTGGTTGACGACCGCCAACATCGCTGGCTGAGACATTGACGCGAAACGTTTTTTGTTCAGTTTAAGCGTGATCTCCATTGGTTGCCAGTCGCCCCGATAGCCGTAATCCGCGCGCCAGTAATAAGGCTGAGAAAAGTAACCGAAGCTTTGCAGGAAGTAAGCTCTGACATGGGTCGGGTCTTCCCAGGCGTCGTCACTTGATCCGTAGGGAACGCGGATGATGGTTTTGGCTCTGGGGCGGGCGATGCGATGGAGTTCCTGCATCAGCGGCAGAGGCGCGCGGATATGCTCAATGACATGCGACATTAGTATCTCGTCGATACTGTTATCAGCAATCGGAAGTGGTATCTCGGCGCACTGTTCCAAGTCGGCGATGATGTCGATGCCGGGAAGACGTGCCGAATCGAGATTGATCCATCCTGGCATGACGTTTCGCCCGCACCCGACATTCAATCGGCGTGGCTCTGCGATTGACGCAGACGATGTTTCGTGCAATGCGTTCTTATGTGGCATCAGCAGCCCATCTCCTCGTTGTTGCTTGTTGCTATTCTCGCCCTGTTTCAATCGTCTCAAATTCCGTTATGTTGCGCAGGATCCAGAACAATCGGCGCCCTGTTGTTCGCCGGCGTATGGTGGCGCCAGATGGCCTCATAGAGCCGTTCCAGGTCGCGCGTGAAGCGGGCGGTGTCGAACAGGGGTGAATTGAGCCGGGCGGCATCGAGTTTCCGGCGAATATCGCGCAGCTTCTCTGGCACCTTGACCAAGGACATGATCAGTTCGAAATAGGAGTCGTCATCTGAGGCGATGAGTTCGGGAAAACCGTGTGCCGTCAAGAGGCTGGCGGAAACGCGGCTGGCAAATGTCCGGCCCATCCGCGCCACCAATGGCACACCTGCCCACAGGGTGTCGGATGCGGTGGTGTGCGAGTTGCAGGGAAATGTATCGAGCGCCAGATCGGCCAGCGGCAGCCGCGCCAGATGTGCCGCCAACGGCTTACGCTGGCCGAAAACCAGCCGGTCGTGGGCAATGCCGCGCTTTTCGGCCTCGCGCCTCAGATTCGTTTCGCCCTTTTGGTATCTGGGATCGGCCAAGAGCCAGAGGACGCTGCCGGGTGTGGCGGCAAGCAATTTGCACCAAATGTCGAAAGTTGCGGGATTGATCTTGATGAATTGGTTGAAACTGCAAAACACTAGGCCGCTTTCCGGCAAGCCTTCTTCGCCGCGGCTGGCCGTTGCCCCCAGCGGGCGCGAGCGGTCGTTGGGCTGGTAGCAGTGCGGCATCAGCGCCAGGGTTTCACTGAAATCCGCGGCATGATCGGGTGGCGTCACGACCGGGTCGCCAATAATGTAATCGGCCAGGCGCTCATGGCCTAGCGTGCCGGGGTAGCCGAGCCAATTGATGATTACTGGCGCTGGCCGCCGCGCTGTAATACCAAAGCGGGCGTCAGTCGTATAGCCCTTGAGGTCGATCAGCAAATGCGGCGCAATCCCGGCGATCCGCTCCGCCGCCTCCATGTTGGAAGCCTGTGACAGATCGTGGAAGGTTGCCGGCAGGGCGGCAATGCGCCGGGCATAGGGGTCGTCATCTTTGGCGGAGCGCGTGTTGATCGACAACAGATGCACCTCGACCCGTGCCGCATCATGAGCTTCCAGCACGCCGGCCAGAAGGTGCATGGTCGCATGGTTATAAAAATCCGCCGACAGGTAAGCGATGCGTAGCGGGCCACCGCGCGTGACGGAATTCACCAGGGCTGGCCGTTGCAACTCGGCATCCAACTCGGCCACGGCGAAGTCGCGCGCCGCCTTGCGTTGCAATTGCGCCGTCATATCCGGCAAATTCAAGAGCAGCCACGGCGTAGTTGCATTTTGACGGTCGCTTTGCAGGTCACGGATGGCGGCGGCATCGACCTTTGCCAGATCGTCCCACGCTGCCAGCATCCGCAGGTTCCCCGCCAGATGGCCCCATTTGCCCGCTGCTGTGAACAGGGCAATGGCCTCGGACGTCCGCCAGGTTTTCTCCAGGAGCGTCCCGAGCGTCTTGATGGCGTTGGGAAAAGCTGGATTGAGCGCCAGACTGCGGCGCAGGAGCTGTTCGGCCTCCTCATAACGCTTGCGGTCAAGCAGCAACGCCCCCAGATTGGCCAAGGCGTAGACGGAATCCGGTTTAAGCTTGATCGCTTTCCGGTACAGCGCCTCCGCTTCCTCATTCTCCTGTCGCTTCTTGAGCAGATTGCCGAGATTGGAACAGACCTGGGCGTTGCGGGGATTCAAGGCCAGGCTTGCGCGGTAAGCGGCTATTGCCGCTTCATCGTCCTTGTGGGCTTCCACCAATGTAATGCCGAGATTGGCGTAGAAATCAGCATCTTTTTTGAGCGTCAGGGCCTTGCGGATGAAGGCTTCGGCATCACCCAAGCGGTTCAGCACCAAACAGCAAACCCCGCGCATGTGCCAGGCGTCGGCATAATTTGGCTTGGCCATTACTGTCCGCGCGAATGCCTGCTCGGCTTCGGCGAAAGCGCCCTTTTGGTAGAGGGCTATCCCGTCAGAATAGAGTTTTTTTGAAGAAGGCAAGCTTCCGATTTTCCGTTTCCCATCTGGCATAAGACGCTTTTACTCCCCCTGGTTAAATCGCAAGGCTTTTTACTCGCACGATTGTGGAGCATGTCAAGCGGTTATATCACGCAAATGCTCAATATACATGGTACTTCAATGTTTCATTTATTCGCTCAATGAATCAAATATATGCTAGAAACCAGATGTTTATCTTTTCTGTCCCGCATCCAACCCTTTGACACGTTCAGGAGGGGCTGGCCGACCGGCGGGAGCGGGATCGGCAGGGCCGGGAACGGGGGTGGCGCTGTTTCTATCCTCGGCGTCAAGCCAGCATTGCCATTCTTTTTTCATCTCGTCGTGCAGCGTGAAATGGGCGCCGTCTTTGGCCCTGTCACCGGCTTCGGCGCCGGGTGGGGTGGCCAGGGCAATGCCACCCTTCATCAGGCTGGTCAGCGACTCGCTCTTGATCTTGACGCCGGAAAAGAGCCCGGCTTTGACCTGAATGCCGCTGACGTTCCAGAACTGAGTGCCCCGGCGAATCAGGGCGGCGTAGGACGGCTCGACACGAATAATGATGAAAACCTGGTTAAATCCTTTAGCCAGCCGCGTGCTCGTCACTTCTCCAACTCGTACCTGCCGGAAATAGACTGGTGAGCCAGCGGCGAGCGAGCCGAGCTGTTTTGTCTCCAGCACCAGGGTCAGACCGGCGGCGTCGGTGGCCTGGTCTTGCGGCGGCCCATCGAGGGCGACGAACTCCCGGCTGAGTGGGCCATCGCCTGGCAGAAACAGCAGATAGCCGCCGAGCAGGGCGTCAGCGCCGCGCAGGCCGTCAAGACCAATTTCCGGCTTGGCCAGCCAGAAGCGGCTGCCGGCTCGCAGCAGCGGCGCCATCTCCGGCTTCATCCGCGCCTTGACCACGATCTCCTTGGCTCCTTCGCCAAAGCTGATCGACCGCGCCACTCCGACATCGACGCCGCGGTAGCGCAACGGCGCGCCCTCGCGCAGGCCGCCGATCTCTTTCATGTGGATGATAATCAGCGGATTGCCGGCGTTTTCCGCCTCTTCCCGCGAGGCATAAAGGGGCAGCGGCTTTTTCGGTGGCATTTTCCCCGCCGCCGGTAGACAGGCGATGCCGCCGCGTAACAGGGCTGACATCGGGGCCACCTTGAGATTGAGGCCGGACAGGCCGCCGGAAAAATCGACCGCTGGCTGCGGGTAGCAACGGCTATCTTCGGCGATCAGGCCCTGGCGCTCCGGATCAAGCGCCGCGTTGATCAGGACGTTTCCAGGGCCAGCGGTCAACGACAGGCTTTCCACCGTGCCGATGGCGATATTTTTGTAGAGAATCGGTGTTCCCTCGGTGATGCTGCCATCCGTCTCGGCGGACAAAAATTGAATCCGTTGGCCGGGCGGCCGCAATTCGGGATGGGCCGCGGCCGCGGCCTGATAATTGCTGTACAGGGGGAAGTTTTGGCCGGCCTGGGCTAGGCGCGGCTTTTTCCCAGGTGGATTGATGACGGCGGCGCCGCCCATCAGCACCTGTTTGGCGGTACCGGTTGTCACCGACAGCCCCGACCAGTCTGCTTTGAAATCGACACCACTTTGTTGCCAGAACAGGCTATCGCGATGAATAAGTTGTTGATGGCCCTCGTCAATGAAAATCTCGGTCTCAATCCGGTCGCCGGCCAGTCGCGTCGCCACCACCTCGCCAATTGGTATATTCTTGAATGTTACCAGGCTGCCGGGGCTTAAAGATACCGCCTCGCTACTAGTCAGGGTGAAGCGGAGGCCGGGGCGGTTGGAGGAGATCAGCGGCGCTTCGCCCAGGCGGAAGTGGTCACGGGACGGGCCGTCGCCGGGCTGGAAAGTGATCTGGGCGCCGATGAGGATATTTTCCAAATGGCTGACTCCCGTCGGGCTGATTGAAGGTTTCAGCAGCCAAAAGCGCGTATTCTCTTTGAGGATGAAGTTGTATTTCGGATCAAGGGCAATGATCGCCTCCAGTTGGCCGCTTGGCGGACCGTTCGGCGAGCTGTTCAGCGAGCTGTTGTCGCTGAGCCGCACCTCGCGGACGCGTCCGGCGTCCAGGCCCTGAAAGACCACCTTGGTGCCGGTGTTGACGCTATCGGCGCCGTTTGGCAGGCTGATATAAACTGGCAGGGTATAGCCAGCGTCGTCGGCGTTGGCGTACAGGGGAAAAGCCTGGCCGTTTTCCGCCACCTTGCCTTTGTCGGTACTGTCGGGATTGTCAGGCGTCAAGAGCATGACGCCGCCGCGCAGGATGGTGGACAGCGATTGAATTTGTATTTTCAAGTCAGTGAGACTGCCGCCGACGCTGACACTGCCGATTTGATAAAAACGGCTGTCCTGGTGCACCAAAGATTGGTATTCCGGCTTAATGTGGACGGCAATTTCCACCTGTTCGTCTTTCAATTTGTATTCCTGCACCGAGCCAATTTCGATGTCTTTGAAGTAGACGCCGCTGCCATTTTGCAATGATCCCAGGGTCTTGGCGGTTAATGTGATGTGCAGTCCCGGTGATTCCAGGCCAATCGGCGGCACGGAATCAAGACCCGTGAAATCGTTGCGCTCCTCGTCCGACGAGCCGCCGCGGATGCCGATGTAGATGCCACTGATGAAGGTTTCCAGCCCTTGGACGCCGGCCGCCGACAACTGTGGCCGCACCACCCAGAACAGGGTGTCCTCGACCAGATAGGGACGGGTTTCCTTGCGCATCTCAATGACCGCTTTCACGGTGTTGCCGTGGATATTCGGGGTCAGTTCCTTGACCAGGCCGACCGGGATGCCGTTGGCGATGACCTGGGTCTTGCCGGCGACCAGGCCATTGCCGTTAGTGAAGGTGACGGTGATCTTGATGCCGGCGTCGCGCCAACTGGTAAACAGCAGCCAGCCGCACAGGCAGAGGGCCAGAATCGGCAGCGTCCAGACGATAGGAATGCCCGGTTTTTTGCTGATTTTTGGGACGATATCCGAGGAGTCAATGGAGGTATTCATGGTCTTTCGGGCCGTTAGCCGCGTCCCACATGAGGCGCGGGTCGAAAAAATGAGTGGCCAGCATGGTCGTGGCCACAACCAGGCAGAACCAGGTCGCCGCCGGGGCCACCCGTACCGAGGACAGTACCCCGAAGTGTACCATGGCATTCAACAGGGCGATGACGAAAATATCGAGCATCGACCAGCGGCCAATGAAGGAAATAAAGCGATAGAGGGCGGCCTTTTCCCGCAGCATGGCCGGGTGCCAGCCCTGGGCGGTGATAAGCAAGGTGGCCAGGGCGGCGATTTTGACGATTGGCACCAGGACGCTGGCCACGAAGATGATCATGCCGATTATATAGTCGCCATCCTGGAAAAAATAGAGGATGCCGTCGATGATTGTGGAACTGCTGGCCTGTCCCAGCGATTCCACCTCCATAATTGGCAGGGCGTTGGCCGGAACCAGGAGCAAGGTGGCGGTGATCAGCAGGGCCCAGCAGCGGGCGATGTTGCCATGCCGCTGATGCAGCGGGCCGCCGCAGCGTTTGCAGGCGGCGGCTGGTTTCTGCAATTGATGGCAGGCCGGGCAGAGGACGAGACCAGCCTCAGCGGCGGTCAGGGCTGACGGTTGCGGCATGAGCGATGCCGGTTTCAGCGGCGCTGGCATCCAGTCAGGACTGGATGCGTGGTTATGGCTGGCGATGTGCCGCCAGAACAGGCGGTGATCGCAGATTGTCGATAGGCTGATCAAGGTCAGGGCCAAGGCCAAGCAGGCAAGAAAGCCGCCGCCGAACTCGATCTCGGCGGTGCCGGTCATCTTGAAGATCATGACCAGGACGCCGACGAGAAAGACATCGACCATCGTCCACTCCTCAAGGGCCAGGGCAAGGCGGAAGAGGCGGGCGGTACTGTGACTGACGCGGCGCAATTTGATTGCCAGAGAGACCAGGCCGAGACTGGTCAGCAGTAGCGCCGGAAAGACCACGACCATCAGGAGCACCGCCAAAGAGACCATCCGGTAGTCGGCCCTGAACAGCCCGATGACGCTTTCAAGGATGGTGCCGGATTGCTTCATCCACAAAATGTCCATCGACAGAACCGGCGACAAGATAGTCGGGAAATAAAGAATAATTCCAGTCAGGCACAGGAGCAGGGTGGTGGTCACCGGGCTGTCGGACGACGAGGCCAGCACGCAGCCGCAACGCGGGCAGCGGGCGCGATTGCCGGATTCCGGTTCGATGTGGGCCAGCAGCAGGTCGCATTGCGGGCAGGCCTGACGGTGGGCGGCTGAGGGAATGGGCGGCGCGGCATTGACGGCGGGTTGCGGGGACGTTTGCACCTCAATCTCCCCTCGGCCATACGGCGTTTTCGTCGCGCCGGGTCAGATAGCAGAAATTTTTCCAAGTGAATTCCCGGCCACTGACCGGGCAGCGCAAGGTGACGCTGTCGCCGTTGACGGCAGTGACCAGCCAGTCGCCATGGCGGTTCGGCCCTTCGATATGAATTTTTTCGCCCACCTGAAAGACGTAGGGCGTAAAGACGCTGACGGTATCGGCCATGCGGGCCTCCTGACGGAAAGCCAGAGAAAAACAGAGTCAGTTTGACATTAAACAAATATTCTAACACCTTCAGGTGAACACCTTCAGGCGAAATCTGGCAAGGAAAATTGCCGTCTCAGCTAATCCCCGATTGAAAAACAATGAAAACAACCTGAAGTTGACCTGATAGCGATAAAAGATGACATTCGGGGGAATGTTCTGGAAATTCAGATACTCCAATGAGTGTAACCTTACTTGATCTGTGGAAAGGGATTGACAATAAATTTTTTCTATTTAACTCTATGGCTAAATAGAAACATGAAGTTTCCCCTTTTCCCCACCTCTTGTCCTATGAAAATCGAACACCGCATCCGTATCGCCGCCGGCACCATGGTCCTCGTCAGTCTGCTGCTCGCCCTTATTTTCAGCAAGTGGTGGTTGCTACTGGCTGCCTTTGTCAGCGTCAATCTCATCCAGTCGGCCTTCACCGGCTTTTGTCCCGCCGAGAAGATACTGCCACTGATTTTCCGAGAAAAATCGCAGCCGTGATTGGCCGTAAGCTACTGGCCATCGTCGCCGTTTTTACTCTTGTCGGTGTTGGCGCTATCGCGCGCGCCGTTCCTCAGGCTGCGTTAACGCCGGTGCCGTGGACGCTGGCGGCCGCCGTCAAAGAAGCCCTGGCTCAAAGTCCTGACGCCAAGCTGGCCGCAGAGCACCTGGCCGCGGCCAAGGCTGTGCTGACGCAGGCTGCCGCCAGCGATTGGCCACGGCTGGCGCTGAAGAGTTCCTACATGCAGACGGACAATCCGATGACTGCCTTTGGCGCCATCCTCGGCCAGCGCGCTTTCTCCCCGACGATTAATTTTAACGATCCGGGGCAGGTTGACGATTTCAATCTGGCTGCCGTTGCCAGCTACAATATCTACAGCGGCGGGCGTGCCAGCGCCAACAAAGCCGCTGCCCGCGCTGGCGTCGAAGCGACGGCGCGCGACCGCGAGGCCGTGCTGATGCAACTGGAGACCGAGGTTGCCCGCGCTTTTTTTCAGATTCAACAGGTACGGGCTGATGTACGCGCCCTCGAAGCTGCCGTCAAATCCTACGAGGAAGCCTGGCGCGTTGCCGCGCTGCGTTACCAATCCGGGCAGATGCTGAAGAGCGAATTATTGAACATTGAGGCGCAACTGGCACAAAGCCGCGAGCAACTTTTAGGCGGGCGCCACAACGAGGCGTTGGCGGAAAAACAATTTTTGTTCCTGCTCGGTCACGACGGCGGCGAGAGCGTGGTTCTGGCGCCGGATTCGACCCAAGACGAGTCGGGCGCCATCGCCGCGCCGTCAGACAACCTGTCCATTGAGCGGCGGCCTGAGCTGCAGGCGATGCGCAGCCGCATTGCCGCCGCCGAAAATACCGTACGCGCGGCCCGCGGCGGATTGCGGCCGACGGTCAATGCTTTTGCCAGTTACCAATACGATCAAGGCTGGCGCCTAAATGGAGACAGCCGCAGTTGGACGGCGGGCGTCCAGGCGGAAATTCCGATTTTCGACGGGCAACAGACGCGCGGGCGCATCGGCGAGGCCGAAGCTCAGGAAGCCCAGGCGCGTGCGGGCTTGCGCAAACTTGAGTTGGCGCTGGCGCTTGAACTTGACCAGGCGCGGCTCGCCTACAATCTCGCCCGCGAACAAGTTGCCGCCAGCGAAACACTTGTCGCCCAGGCGGAGGCGTCAGCTGGCGCCAGCCGTGAGCGTTTCACCGCTGGCGCCTTGCTTTCGACCGAATTAATCGGCGTCGAAAGCCGTCTGACCGAGGCGCGGATGCGCCAGGCCATGGCTCTGGCCGCGGAAAAAATCGCCGCCGTCGCTCTGCGCCGGGCCGCTGGACTGCCGCTGTTTACAAAATGATCCGGGATACGCTCCTGGCCGTGGTCAACAGGCATTGGCGGCGGCAAATCTCAAACTCCACATTCCACATGAAGACGTCCGACGCCTTTATCCTGTTCTTGTCGTTGCTGGCCGCTGTCGCCGTGTCGCTGGTCGCTTGCGATCGAAATGACAAGGCAAGCGCCCCGGAGCCCGCCTTGCCCGCCGCCAAGGTGCGCCTGGCCGTGGCGGCGCCTGTCTCTGACAAAAGCTGGCTGGTTGAGCTTCCTGGCACCGTACGCGCTGTGGACAGCGCCCAGTTGGCGCCGAAAATCATGGGCACGGTGGCGAGCATTCCAGTGACTTTGGGGCAAGAGGTGAAGCGTGGTGACTTGCTGGTGAAATTATCCGCCGCGGAAATCGACGCCAAGCTGAGCCAGGCTGAAACCGGGCTCAGACAAGCGGAACGGGATTGGCAACGCGAGCGCGCCCTCCTGGTCAAAGGGGCCAGCACCGCCGATACCGTGCGCAATTTGGAAGACCGCCGACGCATTGCCCAGGCCCAGGTTGACGAGGCCCGCGCCATGCTCGGCTATACGACAATCACCGCGCCGTTTAACGGAGTCGTGACGCAAAAAATGGCCAGTGCGGGTGATTTGGCGACGCCGGGGCATCCGCTCTTGACCTTGGAAAATCCGGCCCGGTTGCGCGTCGTGACCGATGTGCCCGAGTCGCTTGCCCGCATTGCCGTCGGTTCCGAGGTGATGGTGAAAATCGGCGAGGCCGGCGGCATAACCGGTGGCGTCGGCGGTGGGGAATTTCCGGGGCGGCTGGCCGAGGTGACGCCCGCTTCCGATTTGGCGACCCGCACCTTCACGGCCAAAATCGACTTACCCAGGGGCGCCGACAATGCCGCTCATCCAGGGCAATTTGCCAAGGTCGCGTGGCCCGGCGGAAAAATCGGCTGGCCCGGCGCCATAAATGAAAACCTTATTGTGCCGCGGAGCGCGGTCACTCTGTTCGGCCAAATGGAGCGCGTCTTTGTCGCAGACAACAACGGGCGCGCCAGCCTGCGCATCGTCAAGACCGGCGCCCATCGCGACGGCATGGTCGAGATACTCGCTGGCCTATCGGCGGGCGAAAAAGTGGTCACAGAGGGCGCGGATGCTCTGCGCGACGGCCAGCCGTTGGAAGTGCTGCCATGAGCGAGGACGGCCAAAATCAACAAAACGCCGATCGTCAGGCTTGGTTGCCGGAGACCCAGTCTAAACCAGGCTTTGCCGGACGCTTGGCGGCCTTGTTTATTGATTCGAGATTGACGGCCATTGCCGTGGTCGCGGCGGTACTGTTGGGCGTGATGAGCGTGCTGCTCTTGCCGCGTGAAGAGGAGCCGCAAATCAAGGTGCCGATGATTGACGTCATGGTGGCCATGCCCGGGGCGACGGCGCCGGAAGTGGAAACCCGCGTCACCCAGCCGATGGAAAAACTCCTGTGGGAGGTTGCTGGCGTCGAATACCTTTATTCGACCTCGATGCCCGGTGGCGCCATGACCACCGTGCGTTTCAAGGTCGGCGTTGATATGGAAGGGGCGCTGGTGCGCCTCAATCAAAAGCTGCAAACCAACTTCGACCGCATCCCACAGGGAGTGAGCACACCGCTGATCAAACCGCGCACCATCGATGATGTGCCGATTCTCGCCCTCACCTTGCACAGTGTCTCGCAGGACCACGAGACGCTACGGCGCCTGGCGGCGCAGGTCGAGACGGAAATAAAATCAATTCAGGAAGTGGCGGAAACAACGTTGATCGGTGGAGCGCGCCGCGCCGTGCGCGTACAACTCGACCCAGCGGCGCTGGCCGCGCGCAATCTGAGCGCGACGCAACTCATCCCCATGCTTCAGCAGGCGAATCGGCAGGCGCGGGCCGGTTCGCTGCCCTCGGCCAACGAGGAAATCCTGCTCGAAGCTGGGAGCTTTTTGGCCAGTGCCGATGACGTCGGCGCGGTGGTCGTCGGCGTTTTCCAGGGCAAGCCGGTTTATTTGCGTGACGTCGCCACCATTATCGACGGCGCCGAGGAAGCGGCCAATTATGTGTTGTTTGGAGTGGGAAAGGCCAGCGGCAAAAACGCGCCTGGCCTTGAGGCCGCTGTCACCCTGAGCATTGCCAAGCGTCCGGGCGCCAACGCCATTGATGTCGTTTCGCGGGTCATGAAAAAAGTCGATCTGCTGCGCGGCACGCTGCTTCCGGCCGATGTGCAGGTGTCGGTGACGCGCGACTATGGGCACACGGCGGCGGAGAAATCGAACGAGCTGTTCCTGCATATGGGGCTGGCCGTGCTCGGTGTTTCCCTTTTGATTTTGCTTTTTCTTGGCTGGCGTGAATCGCTGGTGGTCATGTTAGCCATCCCGGCGACGCTGGCGCTGACGCTGACCGTTTTTTATCTTTACGGCTACACGCTCAATCGCATCACCCTGTTTGCTCTCATCTTCTCAATCGGCATACTTGTCGATGACGCCATCGTCGTCGTTGAAAACATCGTGCGCCATGCCGCCCTGCCCGACGCCGGCGGCAAGGCCTTTTCACAGATCATTGTTGAGGCGGTGGATGAGGTCGGCAATCCGACCATTCTCGCCACCTTCGCGGTCGTGGCCGCGGTGCTGCCCATGGCCTTTGTCAGCGGCATGATGGGGCCGTATATGCGACCCATTCCGATTGGCTCCGGCGCGGCAATGCTCTTTTCACTGGTCATCGCCTTTGCCGTTACGCCGTGGGCGGC
>JAIRRG010000228.1 GCA_031256095.1 Desulfobulbaceae bacterium | reverse complement strand
TTTTTCTTTTGTCGCCTGCCCGATGTCGGCGACCCTGGCTGGATAAGCGGGAGGCGAGCGGCGTTTATGTCATGGCGATGACGAGAGATTCCGGCGGCCAGAACGCGAGTAAAATATCTGATCTGCCCAACTTTTTCTTGATTTTTATTGATTGGATAGGTTAGCCTCACCTTTCATAGGGGCGATATTGCCATTCCCGCATCTCCCATGTGCCCCATAAGCTCAGTGGTTGCGGGCGGTAAATAATGAAAATTAAAAATTGTCATGGAAACAGCCAACATAACATTTCTGCCTCATAATCGTACTATTTCGGTCAGCAAAGGAGAAACGCTGATCCGCGCCGCTCTGCAAGCGGGCGTCCATATCAATGCCCCCTGCGGTGGCGGCGGCGTTTGCGGTAAATGCCGGGTTCGGCTCGAAGAAGGAGCCGTCGCCGAAGGTATATCCGAGCGCCTCAACGAAGAGGATGTCGCCAAAGGGTACCGGCTGGCCTGCCTGTCTAAAATAGAGGGCGATGTCATCGTGCGGGTACCGGTGGAATCGGGGATTGACGCGGCGGTACTCAATCAGCGGATGGCGCCTCGGCACACGGCGAAAATCCAGGCCTTCGATATCAGTTCCTTGAAAGAAAAAGGTCTGTTCAGCGCCCCGGTCGACAAAATCTATCTCGAATTGCCGTCGCCCAATGCCGCCAACAATACGCCCGATGTCTCGCGGCTGGTCAGTGGTTTACGGCACCAGGGCGGCTTGCATAAGCTGGAACTGACCTTGTCAACGCTCCGCCGTTTGCCGGCCGAATTGCGCCAAGACGATTTCCGGGTGACGGTCACCGTGATCAAACCGGTGCGCGAGGACGGTAAGAATCTGATCACCAACATTCAGTCTGGCGACCACAGCGCCGACAGCTACGCTTTGGCTGTCGACATCGGCACGACCACGGTCTATGCGCAGTTAATCGATTTACATACGGGCGAGATCAAAGGCGAGCGCGGTGATTTCAACGGCCAGATCAGCTACGGCGAAGATGTCATCAGCCGCATCATGTACGCCGAAAGCCCGGGTGGCCTGACCACCCTGCAATCGGTGATCATCGGGACCATTAACCGGCTGATTGGCCAAATTCTTGATAAATCTAGTATTAACCGCCAGGACATTGCCACCATTACCATTGCCGGCAACACGACGATGACCCAGCTTTTGTTGGCAATTGACCCGCGCCATATTCGCCGCGCCCCCTATGTGCCGGCGACCGCCTTGTATCCGTCCTTTGCCGCCCAGACCATCGGCCTTGATCTGGCCGAACACACCATGGTTTTGCTTTGCCCACAGGTTTCCAGCTACATTGGTGGCGACATCGTTGCTGGTGTCATGGGTACCGGCATATACCGAGATGACGAGTTGACGCTCTTTCTCGACATTGGCACCAATGCCGAAGTTGTAGTGGGCAACAAAGACTGGCTGGCCTGCGCCGCCTGCTCGGCCGGCCCAGCTTTTGAGGGCGGCGGCATCGAATTCGGGATGCGGGCCAGCAAAGGAGCAATTGAGGATTTCTCCCTTGACCCAGTCACCTGGGAGCCGATGCTGGTGACGATCGGAGACGCCAAGCCGCGCGGCATCTGCGGGTCCGGCCTGTTGACCATGGTTGCCCTCATGTTCGAGATGGGGATGATCGACAATACCGGCAAATTCAACCGCGATCTCGGCACGAACCGGATTCGCGAAGGCCAGCATGGCGTTTGGGAATATGTTCTGGCACGGCGCGACGCGACCGACATTGACCGCGACATCGTGTTGAGCGAGACGGATATTGAACACCTGATTCGCGCCAAAGCGGCCATTTACAGCGGTTGCATGACCTTGCTCAGCGAGGTGGGCCTCGGCATGGAGCAGATTGAACGCATCGTTCTGGCTGGTGGTTTCGGCAGTTATATCGACCTGGAAAAAGCCATGACCCTGGGTTTGTTGCCGGAGGTCGATCCAGATCGAATTCACTTTATCGGTAATGGTTCGCTTTTGGGGGCGCGGATGAGCGCCCTTACCAACAAAATTCGCTATGATGTCGTCGAGGTCATCAAAAAAATGACGAATTTCGAGCTGTCCGAGACGCCGTCTTATATGAGCAACTATACGGCAGCCATGTTTCTCCCTCACACAGATATAGAGAAATTCCCTCGCCTGCGCGACCGGCTGGAGGCTCGGAAGAGATTGATGGCGAGCAATTTGATATGACAGCCAGAAACGGCTGTCCGTCATATTTTTGTTTAGCCTGGTAGTCAAAGATCAGTGCCACCATACCTGTTTCCCCTTTTACACCTCTGAAGTACACCTCTGAAGGCGCAATGCCGGACAAGCCAGTCACTGCCATGGAAGTATGGGATATGACGCGGGAAGCCGAGGAGTATCGAGCCTGGACGGATAACGGGCTTGGTGACTTGAAGAGCTGAGATGCGCTAGTGCTCATTGCTGCCATGGCCACAGAAATTCCAGCCCAAAACGGAGCGCGGAAAAAACATGCCGTCGGGCCAGCTTCCTATTGATTTTTGTTGACTGAACAGGTAAATCCTTCGCGGTGTACTGCCATTTCAAATTTCTCCTTCCCCCCTCGCTCCGGCGGCTGTGGACGTAATTGATAGGAGTGTGTATGGAAACAGCCAGCGTAACATTCCTGCCACATAATCGCACTATCTCCATCAGCAAAGGCGAGACGCTGATCCGTGCCGCTCTTCAAGCCGGCGTCCATATCAACGCCTCCTGCGGCGGCGGCGGCGTTTGTGGCAAATGCCGGGTGCGGTTGGAAGAAGGGGCGGTCAGCGACGGCATATCGGAACGCCTCAGCGAAGAAGACGTTGCCAAAGGTTACCGGCTGGCGTGCCTGTCAAAGATTGATGGCGATATTACCGTGCGGGTGCCCGTCGAATCGACGATTGACGCGGCGGCCCTCAATCAGCCGATGGCCCCCAGATGCACGGCGAAAATCAAGACCTTCGATTTTAACACCCTGAAAGAAAAGGGCCTGTTCATTGCCCCGGTTGAGAAAATCTATCTCGAACTGGCGCCGCCCGATGCCGTCAATAACATGCCCGATGTCTCACGTTTGGTCGATGCCCTGCGTTATCAGCACCATTTGCGCCGGCTGGAACTGACCCTGCCGACCATCCGCCGCTTGCCCGCCGAGTTGCGCCGGGACAATTTCCGGGTGACGGTCACCGTGGTCAAGCCGGTGCGTGCCGACGGCAAAAATCTGATTACCAACATTCAGGCCGGCGATCACAGCGCCGAGAACTACGCGCTGGCTGTCGACATCGGCACGACCACGGTTTATGTACAGCTCATCGATTTGATCACGGGCGAGATCAAAGGTGAGCGCGGTGATTTCAATGGTCAGATCAGTTATGGCGAGGATGTCATCAGCCGCATCATGTACGGCGAAAAACCGGAGGGTCTGACCACCCTGCAATCGGTCGTCGTCGCCACCATCAACCGGCTGATTGGTAAAATTCTCAACAAATCCGGGATCAATCGCCAGGACATCGCCACCATTACCATCGCCGGCAACACGACGATGACCCAGCTCCTTCTGGCCATCGATCCCAGCAGCCTGCGCCGCGCTCCTTATGTCCCGGCCGCCACTTTGTATCCGCCATTTCTCGCCCACACCATTGGCCTTGATCTTGCCGAACATACCATCGTCTTGCTTTTCCCGCAGGTTTCCAGCTACGTTGGTGGCGACATCGTTGCTGGCGTCATGGGCACCGGCATGTACCGCGACGACGAATTGACGCTCTTTCTTGATATTGGCACCAATGCCGAAATCGTCGTCGGCAACAAAGACTGGCTGGCCTGCGCCGCCTGTTCCGCCGGTCCGGCTTTTGAGGGCGGCGGCATCGAATTCGGCATGCGGGCCAGTAAGGGCGCAATTGAGGATTTCTCCCTTGATCCGCTGAGCTGGGAGCCGATGCTGGTGACGGTCGGCGGCGCCAAACCGCGCGGCATCTGCGGCTCTGGGCTGTTGACCATGGTCGCCCTGATGTTCGAGATGGGGGTAATCGACAATAGCGGCAAATTTAACCGCGGCCTTGGCAGCAAGCGGATCCGCCAAGGGCACCACGGCGTCTGGGAATATGTCCTGTCCTGGCGTGACGATACCGATATCGACCGCGACATCACCTTGAACGAGGTGGATATCCAGAATCTGATCCGCGCCAAGGGAGCCATTTACAGCGGCTGCATGACCTTGCTGGCCGAGGTCGGCTTTGACATGGATCAGATTGAGCGCATTATCCTCGCTGGTGGTTTCGGCAGTTATATTGATCTGGAAAAGGCCATGACCCTGGGGCTTTTGCCGGAAGTCGATCCGGAGCGGGTGCTTTTCATTGGTAATGGCTCGCTTCTCGGGGCGCGGATGAGCGCCCTTACCAATAAAATACGCTATGACGTCGTCGAGGTCACGAAGAAAATGACCAATTTTGAACTGTCCGAGACGCAATCGTACATGAGTAATTATATGGCGGCGGCATTCATTCCCCACACCAATATCGAGAAATTTCCCCGCCTGCGCGACAGGCTGGAGGCGCGGAAAAAACTGATGACAGGCAATCAGATGTGAGAATGGAATAAATACAGATTTCAGTTTGTCAGGAGGTGACGATCATGCCGTGGACATACAGTCAGTCGAGTGGAGTGATGAGAGGCCCGCATGGAGAGTACTTTGTTGGCTACAGCGGTTTCGCGATGTACAAGAATGACCCTAATGCCGAAGCTGTTCATGACATGGGGCCGATTCCGCGTGGTCACTGGCGTATTGATTTACACCCTTACGCTGGTCAGCATATTGGCCCTTATACATTGAGACTAACCCCTATAGGGCATAATGCAGCCGGTCGTAATGCAAACACCTTCCGTATCCACGGTGAAAATCATCACCATCCTGGAGCATCCTCTGGCGGATGTATTATTTTGTCGCCGCAGGCAAGACATGCCATCGTCCATAGCGGTGATGATAGTTTAACAGTGGAGAGGGACTAATGCGTACTCTAATTCTAATATATTTACTATTTTCTGTTCTTGTCTTTTGCTCTACTGACATGGTTCATGCAAAAGATACCACTTTTCAAGACATGGAAAATGATGAAAAAATGAACAATTTCATCTTGAATGGCGCCGCGCGAGATATATCCGACAATATTCCCGTATGGCTTAAGCTGAAGCAGTCGGCTGATGGTGCGAGTGGAGAGGACTGGTGGACTGTATTGGGTGATAAAATTCCGTCACAACCAATTGGTGTTATTGATGTTCTCAGTTTAATTCCTGATGATAAGATACCTCTTATCTATGAGATACAGGCTATTTGTCCTCGTCCCTTTGTGGAAGGAACGCCAGACTATGTAATGGAACCCTGGATGAATCGTGCTATCGCTACCTTAAGTTCATTCACCATGAATGATCCAAAAAAGGAAAAAATTCGCCGAGAATGTTTAGAAAATATCAAAAAGGATTTGGCTAATAAAGATAAATGGTCAAAACCTGAACAAGGAAATTAAAAGGATAAAACGCGGGCTGGCAACAAAGGAAGCGAGTGGTGAGGGACTAATGCGTACTCTAATTTTGATATGTTTACTATCTTCCGTTCTTATCTTTTGCTCTGCTGATATAATTCATGCAAAAGACTTTACTCCTCAAGATACTGGAAGTTACATAAAAACGAACAGTTTTATTTTGAATGGCGCCGCGCGAGATATATCCGACAATATTTCCGTATGGCTTAAACTCAAGCAGACGGCTGATGGAGGAAGTGGAGAAATGTGGACAATTGTATTGGGCGATAAAATTCCGTCACAACCAATTGCTGTTATTGATGTTCTGAGTTTAATTCCTCACGATAAGATACCGCTTACTGATGAGATACGGGATGTTTGTCCTCGCCCTTTTATGGAAGGAGCACAAGAGTACGAAATGGAAGACTGGATGAATCGCGCTATCGCCACCTTAAGTTCATTCACGATGAATGACCCAAAAAAAGAAAAAATCCGTCAAGAATGTTTAGCAAACATCAAACAGTCCTTGGCGAATAAAGATAAATGGTCAAAACCTGAACAAGGAAATTAAAAGGATAAAACGCGGGCTGGCAACAAAGGAAGCGAGTGGTGAGGGACTAATGCGTACTCTAATATGTTTGTTGTTTGGAATCGCTCTTGCCCTTCTTCAAGGATTCTCAATAACGCGGGCGATAGGCAGCGATATCAAACCTCCAGAACCGCCTGATGATCTGGATTCGTCATTATGGACTTTTCCATACCAGCCTGTCAAAAAAGTTACTTTTGGAATCTTACCCGTTCAACTGGAGCGAACGACTTTGCGAGAGATCAAAGACCGAGTTGGTGTTGGTGTCATCCACGAAAGAGGCGATGCCGGGGATTACGAGAGTTATCTTTGCTATAGCGGTAGGACGGCGGAGCGAATTTGGGTGTCTGCGGGAGAAATGGGAGGAAGCGAACATGCCGTCACGAGCGTTCTCCTTAGTACCGCTATTGGCTCAGAGAGGCCAGCCGATTGCCCACAACTGCCTGACCGGTTTCAACCCATACTGGTGAATCGATCGCTATCGATTGGATCAAGCGTAGGTCAACTTGAAAAGCTCTTTGGTTCTCCATCAACACAGAAAGATGGTTGGTTGCTTTATCCCTATATCGGGAAGGTTATGTCCAATAAATACGACAGGGTCTCTCTTTTGGCTGTGCGAGTGAATAATGGCAAGATTGCTAACTTGGCCGTATTCCAGACAACGAGTAATTAAAACTAATCTTATGATTAAAGATAAATGCTTAAAATTTGGACGGGGAATTAAGAAAGCAGAACGAAGCGGCGGCAAAGGAAGCGAATAGTGAGAGATTGATGCGTACGCTATATCCCAATTTCCCCGCCTGCGCGACAGGCTGGAGGCACGGAAAAAATTGATGGCAGGCAACCCAATGTGACACGAGTAGCGGCAAGCGGTCACATTTTTAATAGTATAGTTGTGGTTTTTAGGAGTTAGGAACGCTTTGCGAATGGCAGAATTTGGTCTTCGTCAAACCAACAACTCAGCATGGAGGAGGCAAACGTGGCATTTGTAACAAAGAAGGAATCCTATGTGGGTGGAATTAAGGAGATTTCACTCGGAAAGGGCGCTGGCGCGGTGAAAGTCGGCGGGGAGACTTGTTTCCCGTTTTACACCTTTGAAGGCGCGATGCCGAACAAGCCGATCATCGCCATGGAAGTGTGGGACATGGCGCCGGAAGACTGGGCGGAACCGGCGCTTGCCCCCTTCAAGGATGTGCTGGCCGATCCCGCCGCCTGGGCGAAGAAGTGCGTGGAAGACTATGGCGCCGCCGCCATCGTCCTGCAACTGAAAAGCACTGATCCGAACGACAAGAACACCAGTCCGGAAGAGGCCGCCGCCACCGTCAAGAAGGTGCTGGCCGCGATTAAAGTACCGCTGATCGTCTGGGGTTGCGCCGTGCCGGCCAAGGATGAAGTGACATTGAAGGCCATTGCCGAAGCCTGCCAGGGGGAAAACCTGCTGCTTGGCCCGGTTGAGGAGAAGAATTACAAAGGCATCGGCGCCGCCGCCATGGGCTATGGCCATTCGGTCATCGCCTCATCGCCGATTGATGTCAATTTAGCCAAACAGATCAACATCCTGCTGGAAAACCTCGGCATGCCGATGGATCGTCTGGTCGTCGATCCGACCACCGGTGGTTTGGGTTATGGCTTGGAATATTCCTATTCGGTCATGGAGCGCCTGACGCTGGCGGCCATGACCCAGGGCGATGAAAAGCTGCAATTCCCGATGATCAGCAACCTCGGCAACGAGGTCTGGAAGTGTAAAGAAGCCAAGCAGACGCTTGAGGCCGCTCCGATTCTCGGTGACCCCGAACGCCGTGGCGTCATGCTGGAAGCCGTCGGCGCTGTTTCTTATCTGATGAGCGGCTCGAACATCTTGATTATGCGGCATCCGGAAGCGGTACGGATGGTGCGCGAATTTATCAAGGCGATGGCTGATGGCGGTTCGCTTCAGAGCGTCGCCGGCCTGAATAAACGCCTGTCGGCGGCTAGCGTCGATTTTGCCGCTCTCGCCCCGGCCTATGACCTGACCATCGAGGAAGAGAAGAAGGCCGCCGCACCGGCGGCGAAAAAAGCCGCGCCCGCCGCCGCCCCCGCGGCAGCGAAACCGGCCGCCGCGCCAAAGGCCGAGGCTAAACCGGCAGCCGCCACGCCGAAGGCGGAAGCGCCCGCCGCTGCCGCCGCTCCGGCAGTCGATGAGGCTAAAGTGAAGGCGGAAGCGGAAGCCAAAGCCAAAGTCGAAGCCGAGGCGAAAGCCAAAGCCGCTGCCGAAGCTCAGGCGAAAGCTAAAGCCGATGCCGAAGCCCAGGCCGCCGCTGATGCCAAAGCCAAGGCCGAAGAAGAGAAGAAGGCCGCTGCCGAAGCCCATGCCGCGCGTGAGGCCGAGGAAGCCGCCATCCGGGCGCAGCGGGCGCAGAGCCATGTCGTCGAAGAAGAAGCGTCGGTTGCCACCGGCCGCATGACTCCAGCCAGCGTCCAGAAAAACCAGAACGAGAAGATTCTTGAAAATCTCGACCGTATTCACAGGCGATAATCAGCCTTTATAAAATTGTTCCGAAAGCGTGAACATCGAGTGAACAACACATAGGGAGGATCTCAGATGGCGGAAGCAAATAAAGAAGTGAAAGCAACAAAGCAGGTTGATCCTGCGGAGGTGACTATTGATCCGGCGACGATGGAGATGCTCCGTCGCGCCCAGCAGTTGAAAATTGACACGGTTTTTGACCGCGCCAATGTCATGAAGCCCTGCGCCATCGGCATCCAGGGTATTTGCTGTAAAAACTGCGCCATGGGGCCGTGCCGCCTGCCGCTGCCGAAGGACGGCATCCAGGGCGAAGACACCCGCAAGGGCCTGTGCGGCGCCACCGCCAACACCATCGCCGCCCGTAACTTCGCGCGTATGATCGCCAGCGGCTGCGCCGCCCACTCTGATCATGGCCGTGGCGTCGCCGAGACTTTTTTGGCCATGGCCAAAGGTCATGCCAAAGATTACAAAATTAAGGATCCGATCAAGCTGCGGGCGATCGCGCCGCATTTCGGCGTTGCCACCACCGTCGAGGTTGATGGCCGGGCTCTTGACCGTGATATCAATGAGATCGCCTTGGAAGTTGGCCAGAAGGCAGTTCGCGAGTGGGGCAAAGACCATGGTTTCCTGGACTATTTGAAACGCGCTCCACAGCCGTTGCAAGAAAAGTGGAAGGCGACTGGCGTCATGCCGCGCAGCATTGATCGCGAGATCGTCGAGATTATGCACCGCACCCACATGGGCGTCGATCAGGATTACAAGAACCTGATGAAACAGGGCACCCGTTGCGCTCTGGCCGACGGCTGGGGCGGCGCCATGATGGCCACCGACTTGCAGGACATCATGTTCGGCACGCCGACGCCGCTGCAGTCCGAAGCCAACTTGGGCATCATGAAGGCTGATCATGTCAACATTATCGTCCACGGCCACGAGCCGCTGCTCTCTGATATGATCGTCGCCGCCTCCCAGTCGCAGGACTTGATCGACTACGCCAAACAGCAGGGCGCCAAAGGCATTCAGTTAGGCGGCATCTGCTGTACCGCCAACGAGATTTTGCAGCGTCATGGCGTGCCGCCGGCCGGCAACTTCCTGCAGCAGGAACTGGCGATCATCACGGGAGCCTGCGACGCCATGGTCGTCGATGTCCAGTGTGTCATGCAGAACTTGGCCAACGTCGCCAAATGCTTCCACACCAAGCTGATCACCACCCATCCCATCGCCCGCATGGAACAGGAGAACGTCATTCACATTCAATTCGACGAGCGCTATGCCATGGATGACGCCAAGCGCATCGTCAAGATGGCGATTGACAACTACAATAACCGTCGCGCCGAAGTCATGATTCCGCAGTACAAGGCGCAGCAGATTGCCGGTTTCGGCGTCGAGTCGATCCGCTATCATCTTGGCGGCACCTTCCGCGGCGATTACTACACCCTGAACGACAACATCATCAATGGCCGTATCCGTGGTCTGGCCGGTATCGTTGGCTGCAACAATGCCCGTACTGTTCACAACGAGGAAGGCATCACCATTATGAAGGAACTGATCAAGAACGACGTTCTTGTTCTGACCACCGGCTGTAATGCCATCGCCGCTGGTATGCACGGCCTCTTGACTCCTTCCGCCGCCGCCGTCTACTGCGGCCCCGGCTTGGCCGAAGTCTGCGAAACCGTGGGTATTCCGCCGATACTGCATCTCGGTTCCTGCGTTGACAACAGCCGTATCCTGCTGGCCGCCACCGAGGTGGTGAAAGCGGGCGGCCTGGGCAAAGACATCACCGACCTGCCAGCGGCTGGCTCGGCGCCGGAGTGGATGAGCGAGAAGGCCATCTGTATCGGTCAGTACTTCGTCGCCTCCGGTGTTTACACGGTATTTGGCTATAGTATGCCGTGGGAAGGCGCTCCGACCTTCAAAAACTATCTTTGCAAGGATATGGAGAACATCTACGGCGGCATGTGGGATTGTGAACCCGATCCGATCAAACATGCGCACAAGATCATCGCGCATATTGACAAGAAGCGCAAAGCGCTGGGTATCGACAAGGCCCGCGAGCGGGTGCTGATGGATATGGCCGCCCGTCAGGCTCTGGCTGTTGAATAAATCATACCATCCCTTATACGAGATATATCAGCGAGGAGGAACGCATGTCGAAATTAGTCGCATTTGCCGCCATACAGGGCGGCTATCAGGTGGTCGCCCAGGTCGAGGGCGAATTGAATCGCGCCCTGGAAAGCCACAGCGCGTCGACCAAGATCGGTTTCCCGAATACCGCCTACTATCTGCCGGTTATCTATTCGCTGACCGGCATGAAGTGCGAGACCCTGGAAGATCTGCTCAAACCGATGAAGTTCGCGCGCGGCCTGTTGCCGCCGCATATCAAAAACACCAATAACCTGCCTTATCTCGGGCCGTTGCTCGACGCCGGCATGGCCGGCATCTTCGCCTATGAAATCAAAGAGGCGCTACGCATCCTGCGCGAGCCGGATTTCTACATCGCCCAGGAAGACCCGGATATCGAAGCCGGCAAACTGTGGGTCGGCCCGGCCGACGACACCATCCTGCGTAAGCGCGGCGTCGAGTTTGTTGACGGTTCCGCTCCCGGTTTCGCCGCCATCGTCGGCGCTGCTCCGGATGCGGAAACCGCCAAGAAGATCGTCGAGGACTATCAAACCAAATCGCTCTACATCTTCTGCGCCGCCAACCACAACGGCAAGACCATCATCCAGCAGTGTCTCGAAGCTGGAATGCAGGTCGGCTGGAATACCCGCATCGTGCCGTTTGGCCCGGATATTTCCTCGGCGGTCTTCGCCTTGGGCTTCGCCAACCGCGCCGCCATGGCCTTTGGCGGCGTGCAGCCGGGCGACTATCGCCGTATGCTGATGTATAACAAGAACCGTATCTTCGCCTTCGTCAACGCCTTGGGCGATGTCGGCACCGAGTGGGCGGTGGCCGCCGCCGGCGCCGTCAACTGGGGTTTCCCGACCCTGGCCGACACCGACATTCCGGAGATTCTACCGACCGGTATCTGTACCTACGAGCATGTCATCGCCAACGTGCCCCATAGCGAAATCTGCCAGAAATCCATCGAGGTGCGCGGCCTCAAGGTCAACGTCACCAAGATTGACATTCCGATGGCCTTCGGCCCGGCTTTTGAGGGCGAGCGCGTGCGCGGCGGCGATCTCTACTGCCAGATGGGCGGCGGCAAGACCCAGTGCACCGAGTTGGTGAAAATGGCCGAGATGGGCGAGATTGAAGACGGCAAGGTCACGGTTGTCGGTAAGGATATCGCCGACCTGAAGGAGGGAGAAGTCCTGCCGCTCGGCATTTATGTGCAGATCGCCGGCCGTGAATTCCAGGAAGATT
>JAIRRG010000193.1 GCA_031256095.1 Desulfobulbaceae bacterium | reverse complement strand
GCGGTCAGCGGCCTGGCCGAAGCGCATCTGCCGGACGGCATCATCAAGTCGCTGATCGTTTCCGGCATCATTGAGGGCGTTGGCGGCGTTTTCGGCTTTGTGCCGCTGATCATGTTCATGTTCTTCGGCATCGCCATCCTTGAAGACTCTGGCTACCTGGCGCGGGTCGCCTTCATGATGGACCGCGTCTTTCGCATTTTCGGCCTGCACGGTTCTTCCGTCATGCCGTTTATTGTTTCCGGCGGCGTCGCCGGCGGCTGTGCCGTGCCGGGAGTGATGGCTACCCGCACCCTGCGCTCGCCGAAGGAGCGGATGGCAACGCTGTTGACTGTGCCGTTCATGAACTGCGGCGCCAAGGTGCCGGTTTTGGCCCTTTTGATTGGCGCTTTTTTCGCCGAGCACCAGGCCCGCAACATGTTCCTGTTCACGATGCTGGCCTGGGCCATGGCGCTTCTCACTGCCAAACTGCTGCGCCTTACCGTTTTGCGTGGCGAGCCGACGCCTTTTGTCATGGAACTGCCGCCTTACCGCTTCCCCACGTTGCGCGGTTTGCTGATCCACACTTGGGAGCGCACCTGGCAATACATCAAAAAGGCCGGAACGGTGATTCTGGCCATTTCGATTCTGTTGTGGGCGATGATGACCTTTCCCCGGCTTGACACCGCCAGCCGCGATGGTTTTGAGCGCGCTCGCGGCCAGGCGCGGGCCGCTTTCAGCCAGGAGATTCAGGATGAAGCGGCTTCAGGGGGAAAAAATATCTCTGGAGATGCACGAGCTTTGCGGCAACAACTGGCGCGGATCAACGCCAGCGAAGCCCACGCCAGCCTCGAACATTCGCTGGCCGGGCGGATTGGCCACGGACTGGAGCCAATTTCGCGGTGGGCGGGTTTTGACTGGCGCACGAATATCGCCCTCTTGGGTGGCGTCGCCGCCAAGGAAGTCATCGTCTCGACCCTGGGCACGGCTTACTCGATGGGCGATGCCGCTCCCGAAACAGGCCAGTCGCTGGCCAACCGCCTGCAGGCCGATCGACAATGGACCCAAGCAACGGCGGCGGCGCTCTTGGTCTTCATCATGTTTTACGCGCCCTGCTTCGTCACCGTCATCTGCATCGCCCGCGAATCGTCGTGGCGCTGGGCGGTCTTTTCCATCTGTTTCAATACCGCCGGCGCCTTCATCTTGGCGATTTTGGTCTATCGGATTGGCTCGCTTTTGGGTTGAGGCGTTCGCCTGGGATCTATGGGGGCGATTTTTTTTTTAGACTGGTAGATGGGTAGAGCGCGCGTAGTGTAGGTTGAGGGTGAGCCTGCGATAACCAACAACCGACTGGACTGGCCGCTCCCGTTGTGGCGGCTAAAAGTCGTTGGTGTGCTGCGCGATCGTATGGTACATTCTGAGCGGTGGGTCTCGCAAAAGCTCAATTAATTCATCCTGCTACGCTTGTTCATTGGTGTGATTTTGCATGTTGGGTTTCGCAAACTCAGCCCAATCAACGCTGGTTGTCGTTTTTTCCACTTTTTCGGAGACAGTACCATGAAAATCGCTCTTATTTTTCTGTGCCTCGTATTGATTGCCGGCGCTACCCATGCAGCACAAGGCGCTGATGCCCCAAAACCCGGCCTGTGGGAACGGCGCACACTCAAGATGACGATGAACGGCCAAGACATGCTGCCGCAGATAAAGGCCGCGCAGGAGCAAATGCGCAAGTCCATGGTCAATATGCCGCCCGAGCAGCGTAAAAAAATGGAAGCCGCGATGGGCGATTTCATATGCGTCAGCGCCGAGATGGCAAAGAACGAGTGGACCACCGTGCCGCGCCCAGAAGGCGCCAATTGCGACGAACCCAAGCTCAACCGCAGTGGCGACCGCACGAGTTTTGAAATGGCGTGCAAGCAAGGGGGCGGTACGGTCACCAGCAAGGGAGAGACGGCAGTCACGGGCGACCAGATCACCATCAAGGTCGAAAGTGTCACTACCGAGGCGAACGCCAAACACGTCATGGTGGTCGAGGAACAGATGAAGTTCATCAGCAGCGACTGCGGCGGCATCAAGCCGCGCCACTAAATGGACAAGTAGCGTAGGGCGGCGGCGCGCGTCCGGCAGCGGCCAAGTAAGAAGCCGTTTAACCCCCAATACTGTTCAGATGTACAAGGTCGCGCAAGACACACGCGCAACGGATGACGCCTAAAGTCCATATGATCGCCAGGGATGGGACCGACCACTGTGTCATTCGTTTATGCCCAATTTTCCAGTATCAATGGCGCTTCGATACGCTCATAATGGCGACGGTTGTTGGTGACCAGCACTGCGCCCGCCGAGAGCGAATGGGCGGCGATCATCATGTCCAGTTCGCCGATCTGCTGACCGTTGCTGACCAATGGGTGGCGGATGTCGGCGTACCAGTTGGCCGCCTCGACGTCCCATGGCAGAGTGCGGATCATTTTGAGGAATTGGCGCACCACCAAGTGAAGGTGATGATCTACTCGTAGCCGCTTCAGCCCGTACTGGAGCTCGGCTCGTGTCATCACCGAAATGCAGACCATGGACGGGGCAAGAGCCGCCAGGCGATTTTCGACCGCCGACCCTTGCCCTTGATCAGGTAGCTTGCGGTATCGGTATCCAGTATGTGCAGCATGGCTATCCTTTCCCATCCAGGTCCCGCACCGTCTCATCATCAAAAATGTCGCGCTCTGATGGCAGCACATTCAACGGACGCTCGGCCATGAAATCGGCCGGCACCTCGACGGAGCGCAGCAACTCGAAGAAGCGATTCCAGACGCCCGCGCCTGGCTGCTTCGACAGCGCCACATCTCCAGTCCGCTCCCGTTCCACTGCGCCTCCATCCCCCAATCTCTCACGCGCCGTCAATATCGGCGACGCCGACCACCGTCACCCCATGTTTTGCCAGGGCGGCGCTGGCGGCATCGTTATTTTCGACGCGGAAGACGACGTAAGCCTGGCGCTTCTGGCGGGTGATAAAGGCGTAGAGGTATTCGATATTGATACTTTCATCAGCCAGGATACGCAGAACCTTGACCAAGGCGCCCGGCTCATCGTCAAGGCCGATGGCCAGCACTTTGGTGGTCGATACCGCGAAACCGGCCTCGCGTAGCAGGCTCACCGCCCGCTGGTGGTCGCTGGTGATGATGCGGGCGATGCCAAACTCGGCGGTGTCGGCGATCGAGAGGGCGCGCAGATCGATACCAGCCTTGCTTAAAGTTTCTGTGATCTCCAAAAGACGGCCGGGGCCGTTTTCGACAAAGACGGTCAGTTGATCAATGGTCATAATGGCCTCCGTTGCTCAGATTTTGCGGTTGTCGATGACCCGCACCGCCTTGCCTTCGCTGCGGGCGATGGAGCGATGGGCAACCAGGGTGATTTTCGGCGAGATGCCCAGCATTGAGCGCATGGCCTCCACCAGGTCGTTTTCGCGTTTCTCGATTTCTTTTACCGTGTCGGCAACCATCTCCGGTGTCAGCTCAACCTTGATCTCAAAGGTGTCGGTATGGTTGACGCGGCCAACAATAATCTGATAGTTGGGCGAGCAGCCTTCCTGCAAGAGCACGGTTTCGATCTGCGAGGGGAAAACGTTGACGCCTCTGATAATCAGCATATCGTCGGTGCGGCCCATCAGTCTTCCAATTTTCAAGAACGTTCGCCCGCAGGAGCAAGGTTGGCGGCGCAAAACGCTGATGTCCCGGGTACGGTAACGGATCATCGGGAAACCGTATTTGGCGATGGCGGTGAAAACAAGTTCGCCTTTCGAGCCTTCCGGCAAGACCTCACCAGTCTTCGGGTCAATAATTTCGGTGATGTAGCAGTCCTCGTTGACGTGCATCCCGGTCTGCTCCGAGCATTCGAACGATACGCCTGGCCCGGACAATTCGGTCAAGCCGTAAATGTCATAGGCTTTGATGCCCAGTTTGGCCTCAATGTCGCGGCGCATCTCCTCGCTCCAGGCTTCAGCGCCGAAGATCCCGGCTTTCAAGGCAATTTTGTCGCGCATGCCGCCGCTGATAATGGTTTCGGCGAGATAGGCGGCGTAGGACGGCGTGCAGCAGAGGATGGTTGAACCGAGATCGCACATGAATTGAATCTGCCGGTCGCTGTTGCCGGACGACATCGGCAAGGTCATTGAACCGAGTTTATGCGAGCCACCGTTTAGCCCCGGCCCGCCCGTGAACAAACCGTAACCGTAGGAGACATGCACCACGTCTTCCTTACTGCCGCCAGCGGCGACAATGGCGCGGGCGCAGCATTCATCCCAGTGGTCAATGTCTTCCTGGGTGTAAAAACCCACCACCCGTTTGCCGGTGGTGCCGCTGGTCGATTGGATGCGGACAACTTGCGAGCGCGGCACCGCCAAAAGCCCGTAGGGATAGGCTTCGCGCAGGTCATCCTTGCTGACAAACGGCAGCTTCGGCAGATCGTCAACCGACTGGATGTCGTCGGGCGTCAAGCCTTTTTTACCCATGCTTTCCCGGTAAAATGGGACGTTATCGTAGGCGTGACGGACAATTTTACGCAGGCGTTCCGACTGCAAGGCCCGCATGGTTTCCCGCGAAGCGCATTCAATTTCCGGCTGAAAATAACTCATGATTCCTCCAACTGTGAATGACTGAAGAGAGAGCGCCGGGCTGGCTCCAGCTGGCTGGTGGTGGCAGGCGCCGTAAAGACCGGTGGCTATCATATCCGCTAGGATAAGAAAAATCAAAGTCATCGAAAAGGGCACACCAGCGCACAAAAGTGGCAGCGCTTTGGCGCGGCGAAACAGTCGTTTGCCGTCGACTCTGGCGACTCTTCTCACCCGCTATCTCAACTTAGCCATCTTGCCAAACGGCGCATTTGTTTTATGATTTGCGGCGGGAGAATACACCATGCCGGGCCACTGGCATTTTTTCAAAGGAGATTTTTATGACAAGTAGACGACAAGTGAGGAGAGGCAGCTTGCTGCTGACCGTCCTGATGCTGACTTTTTTTGTTCCGGCGTTACCGGCGCGGGCGCTTGATCTTTTCGGCGGCGACAAAAACGCCCCGGCACCGGCGGCTTCGGCGATGACGCTGCCATCCTTTACTGAAGTCGCCAAGGCGGCGGGACCAGCGGTGGTGCACATCCGGGTGGCCAAGGCCGTTAAGGGCACCGACATGCAGGGTTTGGAGGAGATGTTCAACAACCCGTTTTTCGAGCGCTTCTTCGGGCCGCAGTTCCGGCCCGACCAGCAGCCGAAACGCCAGAAAAAATCTACTCAGCAGGCCCAGGGTTCCGGCTTCATCATTGATAAGGAGGGTCATATCCTGACCAATTCCCATGTGGTGGAAAACGCCGACAGCATCACGGTGATCCTGTCCGACAAGCGCGAATTCAAAGCGAAAACCGTGGGCAGCGACCCGCAGACCGATGTCGCCCTGATTAAAATCGACGGTGCCGGCGACCTGCCGGTGCTGCCGCTGGGCGATTCCGACAAGCTGGAAGTCGGGGAGTGGGCGATCGCCATCGGCAACCCCTTTGGCCTGGAGCAGACCGTCACCGTCGGCGTCATCAGCGCCAAAGGCCGCAACCGGGTCGGCATCAACAACTATGAAAGTTTCATCCAAACCGACGCCGCCATCAACCCCGGCAATTCTGGCGGCCCGCTCCTGAACATCCGTGGCGAAGCCATCGGCATCAACTCGGCGATCTTCTCCCGTTCAGGAGGTTATATGGGGATAGGTTTCGCCATCCCGATCAACATGGCCAAAGGGATTGAGAAACAACTTGCCGTCAGCGGCAAGGTGACGCGCGGCTGGCTCGGCGTATCGATTCAGGATGTCGATGACAAGCTGGCCCAGTCCTTTAACTTGCCGAAAGCGGGCGGCGCCCTGCTCAGCGATGTCCAGGCCGGTACCCCGGCGGCCAAAGCCGGACTGCGCCAAGGCGATGTCATCGTCAAATTGAACGGCACAGCACTGACCGACAGCGCCGACCTCCGCAATCGCGTCGCCATGCTCGTTCCCGGCGCGAAAGCGCAGTTGACCCTGATTCGTGATGGTAAAGAACAAAATTTTGATGTCGTCATCGGCAAGCAGCCGGAAAATTTCGGCAAGAATGATAACGCTCAAGGCAGCGAGGAATCCGGCGATGTCAGCGGCCAGTATGGCCTAGACTTGCGGGAATTGACCCCGGAACTGGCCGAACGTTTTGGTTATCATGAAGGCCAGGGAGTTATTATTGGCGGCGTTGACGACGGCAGCCCCGCCGATCTGGCCGGTCTGAAACCTGGACAGCTGATTGAGGAGATCAACCGTAAGCCAGTGAAAAACGTCGATGAAGCCGTGGCGGCGATAAAGAAAAGCAACGCCCAGAAACGGCTGCTGCTGAAAGTGCGCGTTGGCCGCGGCAGCCAGTACGTGGTGCTGTCGGCGCAGTAAGGCGATTTGGCAACAGACTCAACGAAGACTCGTCCGGCGTTAAACAGAGGACGAAACCATGACAAAAAAGGCGGTTCCGTGGCAAACGGGCCGCCTTTTCTTTTGCCCTTTTGCCCCGTCTCACTTCATGTTACCGTTGTTACCCTATTTTCCTGACAAAACCACATCCATTTTCATGTGACGCCCATGACCGCCTCCGTTTTCCAGTTATACAAAAACCGCGACGCCGCCTGTGAATACGTTTTCAACATTGAAACTAGCCGCCCACTGACAGCCGATGAATTGGAGCGCCTGCGGCTGATCCTGGCCGACGGCTTCCTGGCCGATTCTGTAACCCTGACGCCTGCCCTTGTCGGCGACCGCGTCGTCGAGATTGGGCCACGCCTCAATTTCGCCACCGCCTGGTCGTCGAACATGGTTTCCATCTGCCAGGCGACGGGGCTCTCCGCCGTCAAGCGCTGCGAGCGCTCGCGGCGTTATCTGGCGCCGCAGAGCGAAGATATGGCCGAATTCATCGCCCGCCGCCATGACCGCATGACCGAATGCCGCTATGCCGCGCCCTTAACCAGCTTTACCACCGGCATCATTCCAGAAGCGGTTTACGATGTTGATTTGCTGGGCGGGGGCGCTGATGCCCTGCTCGGTCTGCCTGGCATCTCAATGGATGCTGGCGACCGGCAATTGTATTACGACTACTTTGTGAAAAAGCTTGGCCGCAACCCAACCATTGTTGAAATCATGGATTTAAACAACGCTAATTCCGAGCATTCGCGGCACGGCTTTTTCAAGGGCCAACACTTCCATGACGGTCAGGAGCGACAGCAAACGCTCTTTGCATTAGTCACCGAAACCCTCACTACCCACCCCGATGGTTCATTGATTGCCTTCAAGGATAATTCCAGTGTTATCAATGGCTTTACGATCGATACGCTGCAAGCCGCCGTCCCCGGCCAGCCGTCGCCCCTGGTGATGCGGCGCCTCGAAGCCCATCCTCTTCTCACCGCCGAAACCCACAACTTCCCAACTGGCGTCGCCCCCTTCCCGGGTGCCGAGACCGGCACCGGAGGCCGCATTCGTGACGTCCAGGCCACCGGGCGCGGCGCTCAGGTTATCGCTGGCACCGCCGGCTACTGTGTCGGCAGCCTGCATATTCCCGGCTATAACCTTCCTTTGGAATAGCAGTTGCCGCCAGTTCCCGGAAATCTGGCTTCCGCTTTGAGCATCGAAATCGAAGCCAGCAACGGCGCCTCCGACTACGGCAACAAATTCGGCGAGCCGCTGATTGCCGGCTTCACGCGTTCCTGCGATTTTCGTTCGCCCGGAGGAGAACGCTGGGGATTTCTCAAACCCATCATGTTCACGGGCGGCATCGGCCAGATGGATGGCCGCCACCTGGAAAAAAACGCACCAGAACCAGGGATGCTGATCATCCAAATCGGCGGTCCGGCCTACCGCGTCGGCTTTGGCGGCGGCGCGGCTTCCAGCATGTTGCAGGGGGAAAACGCCGCCGAACTCGATTTCAACGCCGTCCAGCGCGGCGACGCAGAAATGGAGCAGAAGATGAACCGCGTTATCCGCGCCTGCAACGAGATGGGCGGCACCAGCCTGATCGAAGTGATTCATGACCAGGGCGCCGGCGGCCCGGCCAATGTCTTGAAAGAACTTGTTGAAAAATCCGGTGGTTACGTTGATATACGCCAAATCCGCGTCGGCGACCCCACCATGTCGGTCTTGGAAATCTACGTCGCCGAATACCAGGAGCGTTGCGGCCTGCTGCTGCGCCCAGAAAATCTCGCCGCCTTTCAGGCCATCTGCGCCCGTGAAAAGGTGGCCTGCGAGGTCTTGGGCGAAGTGACCGGCGACCTGCGCTTCGTCGTCGGCGACAGCGCCAACGGCACGACGCCAGTCAGCATTGACCTGCCGGATCTGCTGGGAAAAATCCCGCAAAAAACCTTCCGTGACGAGAGTATTCCTGACGCCAAGGAACCATTGACGCTGCCGGAAGTAAGTATCGCCGCCCATCTCGAACGGGTTTTGCGCCTGGTTTCGGTCGGCTCGAAACGCTTTCTGACGAGTAAAGTTGACCGCGCCGTCACCGGCCTCATCGCCCAGCAGCAATGCTGCGGCCCGTTGCAACTGACGGTGGCTGACCTGGCGGTGGTGGCCCAAAGCCATTTCGGCCTCACTGGCATTGCTTCATCCATTGGCGAGCAAGCGATGAAAATGATTGCCGATCCGGCCCGCGGCGCCGCCATGGCCGTCGGCGAAGCCCTGACCAACCTGGCGTTTGCCAAAATAGTTGATCTGAAACAGGTAAAATGTTCAGCCAACTGGATGTGGGCGCCAAAACTGCCCGGCGAGGGCGTGGCCCTGTACGAGGCCGCCGAAGCCATGGCCGCCCTCATGAAAACCGTCGGCATCGCCGTCGATGGCGGCAAAGACAGCCTGTCAATGGCAACAAAAGTCGGCGAGGAAACCGTCAAGTCGCCGCGCCAGTTGGTCATTTCTCTCTACGCCGCCATGGAAGACATCACGGTCAAGGTGACGCCGGATATAAAAAATGCCGGCGATCACCTTTATTTGCTCAATCTATCAGGCGGTAGAAACAGGCTGGGCGGCAGCGCCCTGGCCCAGGTCTACGGCCAGTTGGGCGATGATTGCCCAGAAGCCGACGGCGGGCTGCTGCGGGCTGGTTTTTTGGCGGTCCAGGAAATGCTGGCGCAGGGACTCATAACCGCCGGGCATGACGTTTCCGATGGCGGCTTGATCGTCACCCTCTTGGAAATGGCCTTTGCCGGCAACTGCGGACTGAACGTCATGCTTGATGTCAAAGACGCCGCTGCCGCTCTTTTCGCCGAGGAATTGGGCATGGTCGTCGCCTGTGAATTTTCATGCTGCCGACGGATTGAGGAGCTGCTACGAGAAAAAGGCGTGCCGTACCGCTATTTGGGAACCAGCGACGCCGACAAAAAAATCCGCATTTACAACAACCTTGTCGATAACAATATAATTCCTGATAGACTCGACATTTTCGGAGGGCCGGTCATTCTCGACGCCTTGATGCCGGAACTGCGGGCACTGTGGGAAGAGACCAGTCACCAATTGGAGCGGCTGCAAATAAATCCTCAATGTGCCGACGAAGAAAAAACGGCGATTTTTGACCGCGCCAAGCCTCACTACCACCTGCCCTTTACGCCGACGCCAAGCAGCCCGGCGATTATCGCCGCAACTGACAAACCGAAGGTGGCGATCCTGCGTGAGGAAGGCTCGAACTCCGACCGGGAAATGGCCGCCGCTTTTTATCAGGCCGGTTTTGCACCCTGGGATATCTGCATGCGTGACCTGCTGGCGGGCAAGATTGGCCTCGGCCAATTTCGCGGCCTGGCGGCGGTCGGCGGTTTCGCCTACGCCGACGTGCCGGAATCGGCCAAAGGCTGGGCGGCTACCATTCGCTTCAACGATAGGCTGGCGGCGATGTTCACGGAATTTTACCAGCGCCCGGATACCTTCACCTTGGGCGTCTGCAACGGCTGCCAACTGTTCGGGCTTTTAGGCTGGGTGCCGGAATTGGGCCTGGCGGCGGAAAAACAGCCGCGCTTCGTCCACAACCGTTCCGGCCGCTTTGAGTCGCGCTGGACGACGGTGAAAATCGGCAAGACCCCGGCAATGATGCTCACCGGCATGGAAGGAATGGTTTTCGGCGTCCACGTTGATCACGGCGAAGGGCGGCTGCTCTTTCCTGATCAGGCGGTACAGGCGCAGGTCTGGGCGGGCGGCCAGATCCCGATGTTTTACGCCGATGATCATGGCCAGCCGACGGAAACCTACCCTTTCAACCCCAACGGCTCAGCAGGCGCCGCCGCCGGCCTGTGTTCCGCCGACGGCAGGCATCTGGCGGTCATGCCACATCCAGAGCGCTGCTTTTTGCCCTGGCAAGCGCATTGGTTGCCAGAAGAGATGAAAAACCTGGCCGTATCGCCGTGGCTGAAGATGTTTCAGAACGCCTTTGCTTGGTGCCAGGCAAACCGCTGACAGGTGGTGGCCGCGCCGTATTTTCGACGGTCAGCCACAAGGAAAGGGCGTGAAGCTTTCAGTCTTTCCGTCTCTCCGGCAAGACAACCGACACCGGGTCGCTGGCCTCGGCCAGACACCGCCACTCATCGCCTTCATGGTCGAAATCGGCGATTTTGTCGATCGGCATCCTCAGATATTTCCCCTTCCCTTCGATGGCGACGCTGCCGTCGGCGAGAAGAATTTCGCCGCTGCCCTCGAAAATACGTTTGCCGTCACTTTCAATGCGGGCGATGACCCGGATTTCCTCATCGAGCGGCGCCGGCTGGCGGTAACGGGCCGAAAAATCAATGGTCACGCCCCAGATGTCGCCAGCAGAGCGGATCATGATCGCCCGGCCTATGGTTTCATCAAGAATTGAGGCCGCCAAACCGCCGTGCAGCCGCCCCGGATAGCCCTGATGCTCCTGTCTCGGTGTGAACAGGGCCAAAAGCTCGCCGTTTTCCAGTTCGTAAAAACGGCTGTGCAATCCAAAGGCGTTTTCCAGCCCGCAGACAAAACACATGCGAGCATTCGGTTGTTTCCGTAGCACCTGAAGCCGCATCATTGACTCCATTTCTTTGTCTTTACCGCCAAAAATCAGGCCGACAGCGACGATGCCGGCCATACCACCGGCCCCTCATCACAGGAAAAGCCGTTCCGGTCAATCTATACCCAGCCACTGGGTCACCTTTCAAGCCAATTTCGGCGGCCCGGCCACCAGCATGTCGGCAAGCGTCATCTTCATTTTCGGCAAAAGGCCAAGCCGCCCGCCAAGAAATTCCTCTTCGAGGCGCGCCAGGCGCCGCAACAGGGAAGTTCTGTCCATCTCGGCGGCAGGGCCAGGCGGCGCCGTCAGTTCCTGACAATGGAAACATCCAGGGAAATGCAGAGTTTTGCCGTCGGGGCGGCGTAAACGGGCGGCAACGCCATGACAACGGCAAATCATAGGCCGATAAAGATAGAGTATACACAGGCCGTCCCGATTGAGCGGGCACATTTTTTTCGGCCAAGCCGCGGCCTCCATCGCCCCACGGTAATGATCAAGGCAGATCCGCGCCCGCTCGACCACGGCATCGACAAGTGGCGGCGCCAGCGTCGCCAGGCCACGCCACAAATAAGCCCATTCGATATAGGTATGATGAAGAAAATACGAATCGCAGCAGTTGTCGGGGCATCCCTGGCAGCTCAGGCCAACTTTTATCGCCACCTGATCGTAGCCCGCTTCCATTTCCTGGTACAGAGCCGCCAGTTTCTCGGCGATTTCCGCGGTCAGGGCCGCGACGGTCATCGCTTCGTCCCTTCGGCAAAATGCTCCACCTGATAGATGGCGATCTCCGGCTGGCCGTGCCGCCAGAAATCGGCGGTCAGCCCGGCTTTCAAACAAAGATGCGACAAAAATGACTCCACCGTCGGCAACTGCTCCCAAACCTGGGGCAAAAAGGTGGCGCCACGGGAAGCGGCGCGCAGAATCACACCGTCGATGCCAGGCCGTAGTCGGCGGCAGAGGTCATCGGCATCGGCATAATTGAGTTTTTTTGCCTCGCTGAGCAGGGACACCTCAATGTCAACCTCGCTTAGCTCCGCCGCCGTCAAGGGCGGAAAGCGAAAATCGTTAAAGGCGGCGGCCAAAGCATTGCGCCGCACCGACCCGGCCAGCAAATCGGCAGCCTGAAGATTGCCAATGCAGCCACGCAGTATTCCCGCCTTTGTCAGGGTGACAAAACTGGCGGCCGGCTGCCGCAAACCCGGTGTATCCGGCAAGGCCGGTTCTTCCCCGGCAAAATGGCCGGCAATTGCTTGCCGCGCCAGGGTCAAAAGCAGCTGTTTGTCTTCAGCCGATATACTCATTCTTTCCTCCAATTGACGCCCAGCATCAGGCAGTTGATGCCGCTGCCAATACCAAGCAGCGCTGCCTTCATGCCAGGCTGAAAGACGCCCGCTTCCATAGCCAAAGCCATGGTCAGCGGCGCCGACACCGAACCGGTGTTGCCGAAGTCGGCGAGCGTCTGAAAATTTTTGGCCGGATCAATAGCCAGTTTGGCGCAGAGCAGGCGGGCGTGGGTACTGCCCACCTGATGACAAAAAAAACAGCCGATGTCGGCTTCGCTCCAACCTGGAGCGGCGGAAAATTTTCGCCAGGTTGTGGCCGCTGTTTCGATGCCGCGGGCCAGCAGTTCCTCGGAATCGGTGGCCATCAGCACCCCGGCCATGCCGTCGGCGCCCTGACAGAGATTATTGTGACGGGTGTTGGCCAGCCAAGCGGCATGGGCCAATAGCGGCTTGGCCTCATTTGCCGCCGCCCGGCGCATATACAGGGCGACGCTGCCGGAACCAATAGTCAGTGAGGCAAAAGCCGGTTTAATAGTTTTTCTGGTCAGGGATTGGTCGGCCAGCAGTGCCCGCGTTGTTGAGGCCAGCAAATCCTCGGCGGTCTCGCCGGAGACCAATAGGCCGTGACCGATTTGCCCTAGCTCGATCATCTGGGCCAGCATCAGCATGCCGTCGAGAAAACCCAGACAGGCATTTGACAGATCGAAGAGCAAACAGTTGTCGGCAAGGCCCAGTTTTTGATGGACAAAAGACGCCGTGGCCGGCTCCATCATATCGCGGCATACCGAAGTGAAGATCAGGCATTCGATCTTCTCCCGCTCAATGCCAGCGCGGCGGATCGCCGCCTCGCCGGCCAAAGCCGCCGCCTGGCTGGGCCGCGTCCCCTCCGGCCACAGCCGCCGGCTTTTGATGCCGCTCATCATTTCAAGCCGCCCGGCGGGCAGCTTCAGGCGCTGGTAGACAGGGGCCAGCCGCTGTTCCAGCTCTTCCGAAGTCAGCGTCCTCGGCGGCAAAGCATAGGCGAAGGTATCAAGACAGACGTGACGCATGATGATCAGGCTTTACCAAAATGGCCGAGCCTGACCATCATGTTGGTAAATACGCCGCCGGAAAGTGGCCAGCGCCGACAGCCATCAAGGCCGCCGATCAAAGAATGCCGCGCTCCCTGATTAACTTGGGCGCCAATGACGGAGACTGCCCGCCGCCGGGTGCGGCCTGCAAAGTGGTGGATGACCTGAGTGATTTCCAGGCCATTTTCGGCGGGATGCCACTGCTGTAATTCTTCCGGGAACACCTGTTTTTCTCCTGCAATAACCTTGGCGGCCTGCCCGCTTGGGCCCGCCCGTTGGCGCGGGGGCGGGAAAGTACATTTGTAATACCAGTTTCCAGAGAGTTTTCGAGGTCTTTCCCCCAAAATTCCAACCGGAGCCAATTCACTGGAAGGGCCTTGATCGGTTTCAGGGGCAACAGATCAAACCCTAGCTTCCTCTCATTCCAGTGACCTCATGGTCGTTCTTCCCAGAAAGTTGATAAAGATGATGGAAGTCTAAGGTTCCAAGAATGATCGCCATCATATAATATTACTTGACAAGCGCAACAGCGATGAATGAAGAGGCGATAGGAAAAACGGGAAAAGTCGTGCCCGACACTGGCTACCTGGCGTTCATATGAAGTCTTAAAAAACAGCGGTTGGTCAGTAAAATTCGGCAAATTCCTCCTTAACATCTTTCACATTTTTCTTAAAACCAGCTTATAATTTTATTTGCAAAAGCTAGCAATATGGTCAGGAATTTACTACTTGCATCGCCGCTCTTTTCGAGAAACAGAAATGACCGCCAGTACTCACTTTTCCCTTCCTAGTCCAACTCTTGATAGTGCAGCCGCTAACCTTCTAAATTTGTAGCGATTTGTTTTCGTTGGATTTTTATCCAATCCTATCCGATTACATTCTCCCTTCTTCGCGCTTTGCCTCGCCGGGGCCAGGAATGGTTTTTCTCCGCCAACAGCATTGCCAGGAGTCGGCTATGGGCAAGGGAAACGGGCAATTTATCTTGCCAAGATTTGCGCTTCAGGTATTATCGTCGCGGTTTGCCACAGTTTTCCTCAAAACAGCCAAGGCCCTCGTAGCTCAGGGGATAGAGCACAGGATTCCTAATCCTGGTGCCGCGTGTTCGATTCACGCCGGGGGCACCAATAAAATCAAGTGGTTATGGCTTCTTTTCGGTCATAGCTCCGTTTTTTTATTTTCGTTTTGTTGACCCAGCCCCACATTACCCCCACATTGATGGTGCTGCCTCTTCATCTTTTCATAGAGAGCCATCCTTCAATCAAAATTTTATTCCCTGTTTATCACCTGATCGTTCTATCGGTCTTTGTTTCCCCTTTATATCCTTTTCAATAAATCAAACCAAAACCTCCCACGCGCCTCTTTGTGCCGCGGGTCCTTCCTGGGGCTGGGCGGGCCTAAGGGTGCACGCATCCCGGCCCGTTTACAGGTCTGGCGGAAAATCTTGGCGGAAAAACGGACGCTTGCCAGCGGCACTGCGGGGTGCGCTATGAGCAAGCAAGATATCCGCGACAAGGTGCAAAAGCGGATTCAGGAAGAAGCAGCCGCCTCGCCGCCAAATCCAGATAAAAAGCCCTCGCCCCTGCCGCTCGATTTTCTCGTGTCTTGCCTGCACGCCAACCGCGTCGGCGACGCCACTCTTTACGCGGCGCTGCATCGTGACCGCTACGTCTACGTCGAACGCTGGAAAGAGTGGTTGCGCTGGGCCGGGCACCACTGGGAAATCGACATCAACCAGCGTTGCTCCTTGGCCGCCGTCGAGCGGGTCTGTGAAGAGTACCAGCGCATCATCACCGAGAAAAATCTTAACGATGAAGATGACCTCTACAAACTCATTCGCCGCCGCCTCAACACCCTGCGCGAAAAGTCTGGCCGGGAAAATGTCCTGACCTGCGCCGCCACCATCGCCAAGCCGCTGGCCATCGACGGCCAGGAGACCGACCTGCAGGATTATCTCTTGGCCTGCGCCAACGGCGTTATTGATCTGCGCACCGGCGAGATCGGCGATGGCCGCCCGGAGGATTACATCCTTAAAAGCTGCCCAACCGAATTTCATGGCCTCGACCAGCCATCGCCACACTTCGACGCCTTCCTCTCATCCTGTCATGCCGACGACGCCATCATGGCCGCCTATATCCTGCGCCTGCTCGGTTATGGCATCCAGGGCCGCCGCGACGATCATATCTGGGCCATCTTCCACGGCCCGCGCGGTCGCAACGGCAAAGACACGCTCATGAAAATTTGCTTCGACGTCTTGGGCAATGAGCTTGTCACGAAAATTCCAACATCGACCTTGCTGCAACAAACCTTCCAGCGTAGCGGCGCTCAGCCCGATCCGGACATCCTCAGCCTGCGCGGCGCAAGACTCGCCTTTGCCAACGAGGCCGAAGGCAATCAAAAGCTGGCCATGAGCCGCATCAAAGAACTAACCGGCGGTTCAAAACTGTCGGCACGCGGCGTTAGTGACAAATATTTTACTCAATGGGATCAAACCCACCTGCTCTTTTTCATGACCAATGACCTGCCAAAAATAAAGAGCGATGACGACGCCTTTTGGACGCGCGTTCACGCCATCCACTGGCCGGTGCGTTTTGTTGACGAGCCGGAAGCGCCCGACGAGCGCCGCCGCGACCCGCAAATGTTCAACAGGTTGCGGGCCGAGCGTTCCGGCATCTTGGCCCGGCTGGTGCAAGGGGCAATGGATTACTTCGCCCAAGGACTGAATCCACCGGAAAAAGTCAAAAATTACACGCGAGAGCAGCGCGAAGCCTTCGACGACATTGGCCAATTCCTCGCCGATTGTTGCCTGCGCGAACCCACGCCGCCGCCCGGCGGCAAGTGGCTGGCTCGTACCGCCGCCGCCGATTTCGCCGCCGTCTGCAATTGGTGGCTACGAGAAACCTTCGGCAACGCCTACCCGTACAGCGCCAAACGCATCACGCAGGCGTTAGAACGCAAAGGCATCCACAGCCAGAAGAGCAACAAGATGCACTACATCGGCGTCACCATCAACCCCGAGACGCTCGCCGAGTACGCCGAAGCCACGCCGGAGAAAACCTCATGGCCAAAATGACCAGTTTCGCGGCATTTGTTAGTCAGCTACTCCCAACCTCCCAGATTTCGCCTGGTTTGGAGCGTAATATATTTTTGAAATTCCGTGATATGGGAGGTTGGGAGTTAGGGCCTTAGATACTTACGCATGAGAAAAGGTAAGGGCTTTCCGTGCGTATGGATATAAGGAATAACTCCCATCCTCCCATAATACCTAATATCAATAAGATAAAAAGAGATAAAAGGGAAAAAGATGGGAGGATGGGAGGATGGCGAACAAATACATGCAGCAAATCCAATAAAACAGGCTGAAAAACGATGACAGCAATCATGGATTTACTCGCTGGCGGCGCCGAATTGCGGCATGTCAGTAACAGTAAGGGCGGCGAATATCATGGCCCGTGCCCGGTGTGCGGCGGCAATGACCGCTTCCATGTCTGGCCGGATCAGCCCGGCGGCGCCGCGGCGCAAGAGGCTGGGCAGACCGGCACTTGGTGGTGCCGACGGTGCGATAAGGGCGGCGACATCATTGCCTTGGTTATGGCCATCGACGGCTGTGATTTCAAAACCGCCTGCCGACGCCTGCAAATCGAAAGCAAGGCCCCGGCGCCAAGGCGTCTAACACCGCTGAAGAAAAAAACCGAGTGGCAACCGCAGACCTGGCCGCTTCCGGCGCTAATCTGGCGGAAGCAAGCCGGAAGGCTCGCGGAAAAGGCCCACCAGGCGATTCTGAATTGCCAGCCAGCCCTGGAGTATCTCTCCAGGCGTGGCCTGCCGCTGGCGGCCATCGAGCGTTATTTTCTCGGCAATCTCGATGGTGAGGACAAAACCGGCAGAGGGCTGTACCGCGCGCGTGCCGCTTTCGGCCTCGCCGACCGCATCGATAAAGCCGGCAAGGCGCACCGGTCGCTGTGGATTCCCCGCGGCATCACCATCCCGATGTGGGCGCCACCAGCCCGCACCCCCGGCGAGCCGCAAGCCTTGCGTATCCGCATCCGCCGCCGAACCGGTGATTTGAAATCCGACGACAGCAAATATCTAGTCGTCGAAGGCTCCAGTTCGGCGCCGCTGATTCTCACGCCGGAAGGGATCGCGCCCGATCTGGCCGTCTGGGTGGTGGTTGAGGCCGAGCTCGACGCCATGGCCGTGCATCACGCCTGCGCCCGCGGCGTCGGCACCCTGGCCGTGCTGACCAACCGCGGCAAGCCGGATACCGATGCCCATTACCTGCTGGCCCGCTCGCCGCTGATCCTCGTCGCCCTCGACTTTGATACCGCCGGCCTGCAAGGCTGGCAGTGGTGGCAAGATCACTATTCGCAGGCCCGCCGCTGGCCGGTGCCGGAAGGCAAAGACCCTGGCGATTATGCAGCAAGCGGCAACAATTTGGCCGACTGGATCGATGCTGCCTTGCCGTCGGCGCTGGCCTTACCGCCGGTTTGCCATCCACCGGAGGCTAAACGTGAGCAACAAAGCGATTCGCCGATCATGCCGGAATCCGCGCCAGAACTTGAAGCCCTGCTGGAGTCGGCGGCAGACATCAAAAGCTACGTCGTAACACTCACGTCCGGCTCCGAATTCCACGTCACCGACGACCACAAAAGCTGGGATGCCCTGACCGCCGCCGGTGAAATCGTCTTCTCGCGCAACGAGCTGGCGCGGCTGAACGAGGCCATCGGCGGCATGGACGAGGCGGCCCGGCTGGCGGCCATGGAAAAGATGCTGGACGTCAAGCGTGTTTTCGCTGGGTCGTATATCCGCACTGGCCGTTCCGCCAGCCAAATGAGGAATTGCAATGGAAATCATCTCTAAAGACCCCGCTGATTTACGCGGTTACGACCGCAATCCCAGGATGCACAGCCCGGCCCAGATTGATCAGATAGCGGCATCCATCTCCGAGTTTGGTTTTAACGTCCCGATTTTAATTGATGATACCGACATGATCATCGCCGGTCATGGGCGTTTGGCCGCCGCCTTACAGTTGCGCTTGCCGACCGTCCCTTGCATCCTTATAGAGCATCTTAGCGAAGAGCAGCGCCGCGCCTATATCCTCGCCGATAATCGCCTGTCAGATATATCATTTTTTGACGACGACAAGCTGGGTGATGAGCTGGCCGCCCTCGTTGAACTCGGCGCGCCGCTGATTGGTTTCGACGATTTTTCCTTTGATGACATTAGTGTCGAAAAGGCGAGCCTGAAAAAAATAGACTTGGCGGCGCCGGAGATGGCGTGGGTTTTGGTCGGTATTCCCGTCGTGCGTTTTGGCGAAATCCAGGACGCCATTGACGGCTTGGCGAACGTGCCAGGCGTGGCCGTTCATACGACGGTGAGCGGCAAATGAGAAAAACGGATAACTCCAATTTGCGGTCGAAGCTGGCCTTGCGGAGATATTTTTTACAGAAGTATCCGCCGGTTTCGGTGCTCGACTGCTGTCAAGGGACGGGCGCGCTGTGGCGGACGCTGCGCCGGGAGTTCGCGCCGCCTCTGTATTTTCCCGTCGATCTGAAGCCGAAAAAGGGCCGCATCAAAATTGATTCGTCCCGCCTCCTGGCCGCCGGCAACTGGCATTTCGACTGCATCGATATCGACACCTACGGCGAGCCGTGGCGGCACTGGCGGCAGGTGGTTGAGCATGGCCGAGGCGCCATCACCGTCTTCTTGACCTGTGGCCTGATCAGGGTGGGCGGCGGCAGCGTCTCGGACGAAGTGGCGAAGTGGTGCGGCTTGGGGCCACTTTTGGAGATGGCGCCGCGAACCTTGCTAACCTCATCGTGCGCGCCGATTGCCGTGGCCTATGCCATAAACCGCGCCATTACGTCAGGGTTTTCCATCCTGGAAGCCCTCGAATCGTCGCCTTCACGACACGCCAGATATTTCGGGGTTAGAATGGTTCGAGATTGATTTATTTGTATGATTTTTCGTTGTTTTTATTTGAAATCATAACAGAAAAAAGTTACTATAAAAATAAAAATCACGGAAAAACAGGAGGAAAAATCATGGTCATTTACGAGCCGAAAGGGAAAGCCAGGGAGTATGCGCCCTTGGCGGCCAATCTCTATAAAGGCTGCGCTCACGGCTGTCTCTACTGTTACGCGCCGGGCGCGACGCTTACCGCGCCGGCGGTCTTTCACGGCCAGCCCTGCCCGCGCCGTGACGTGTTGCGGCAGTTGCAAGCGGATGCCGTTAAGTTTCGCGGCGATAAGCGCCGGGTATTGTTGTCTTTCACTTCCGACCCTTATCAGCCGTTAGAACGAGAAACCTGTTTAACCCGTGCGGCGCTTGAAATTTTAGCCTCGGCCCATATCAAGGTTGCCGTCCTGACTAAGGGCTGTCTGCTGGCACAGCGGGATTTCGATATTTTATCCAACATGGATGCTGAGTTCGCGGTCACCCTGACCAGCGATGATGACGCGGAGTCGAAGCGGTGGGAGCCTAAGGCGGCCCTGCCAGCCGACCGTATTGAGTCGCTCCGGGCCGCTAAACGTTGGGGCATCCCGACCTGGGTGAGTTTCGAGCCGGTGATAAATCCGGGCGCCGTCCTGCGCTTGATTGATGCCACGGCGGCTTTCGTCGATTTTTATAAAGTCGGCAAACTCAATCATCATCCATTCGCGCAAACAATCGATTGGCCCGCATTTCGTCAGGCCGTTTGCGCCAAACTCGACGCGGTCGGCAAGCCGTATCTGATTAAAAAAGATTTGCTGGAGGCCCGATGAAGATTGAATCCTGGGCAACCCATCGTCTCGTTCCATACGCTTTCAACCTGCGAAAAAACGATGGCGCCGTTGACCGCATGGCGGCGGCGTTGCGCGAATTTGGCTTTCGTGTGCCGCTGCTTGTCCGCAGCAGCGGTGAGATTATCGACGGACACTTGCGCTTGAAGGCGGCCATCGTTCTGGGCATGTCCGAAGTGCCGGTGCTACTGGCCGATGACCTGACACCCGCGCAGGTGCGCGCCTTCCGTCTTTTGGTCAACCGCTCGGCCACTTGGGCATCCTGGGATGAGGAATTGCTGGCCAAGGAAATCGCCGCATTGCTTGCCGCCAATTTTGACATCACGCTGACCGGTTTTGATCAGCACGAGATTGATAAGTTGCTCAAAGCAGAAAACGGCCAAGACCCGGACGCTATCCCTAACCCACCGGCCCAGCCGCTGGTGCGGCCCGGCGACATCTGGCTTTTAGGAGCGCATCGCCTGTATTGCGGCGATGCCACCAGGCTCAGTGATCGCAATTGTCTTTTGTCCGGCTGGATTAAAGCGGACATGGTCTGGACTGACCCGCCGTACAATGTCGATTACGAAGGCCAGGCCGGGAAAATCACCGGCGACAAAATGACCGCCGCTCAGTTTGACGATTTTCTGTTCTCTGCCATGGCTGGCATGTTCGCCGCCCTCAAGCCCGGCGGCGCCATCTATATCGCCCATGCCGAGTCGATTGGCAATGGTCTGGCCTTCCGCCACGCCTTTCATGATGCCGGATTCCGTTTCGCCTCTTGCCTTATTTGGAACAAGGGTCAGGCCGTATTTGGCCGCAGTGATTACCACTGGCAGCACGAGCCGATTCTCTACGGTTGGAAACCCGGCGCCGCCCACAAATGGCATGGTAACCGCCAGCCGAAAACCATTTTGGAAGCTGGACTTCCCGGTATTGCCGCTCAGGATGACGGCAGCTTTACTCTGTTGATCGATGGGAAATTGTACCGCCTATCCGGCGACAATCTCCAGATCGAAGAAACGCCCGGCACGGTCATCAATATTCCGAAGCCCACCAAATCAGAGTTGCATCCAACCACCAAGCCGGTGGATTTGGTCGCCCATTGCATTAGCAATTCGTCGGCGAGCGGCGACATTGTCTTCGACCCGTTCGGCGGCAGTGGCTCGACGCTGATTGCTTGCGAGCGTTTGGGCCGCCGCTGCTTTTCTCTGGAGATTGACCCGCGTTTCGTCCAAGTGCAAATCGAGCGCTGGCAGGATTTTGTCGGCGGCAAAGCCGTGCGGGAATCGGATGGAATGCTTTTTGACGAATTGAAACTGTAACGAAAAGAAGCGGGGCGCTCGCGGTTCGCGGCCACGAACGCACCTAATGGAGGGATCAGAGTAACCTGACACCACCACGTAATGCTTACTCTGCCCACCTTGCACATCACTGTCAAGGAGGCGCTTATGCGAAACAAACCGACAACGCCGCTTTAGAAACATCATGCCCGAAGAAAAAAACAACAATGCGGAACAGCGGGCGGCGTTGGAACATCTCTTGGAAAAGAGCCGCGGCACGGATATTCCCGTGCTGTTGCAGGCCAAGGAAACAGCGAAAAGATTCGTGCGCGAAGACCCATCCAGCGCCAATGTCGCCGCCCTCTCCCGCGTCACAGCCATGCTGGAAAAGGCGGAGAAAGCCATGAACGAAACGGAAAGCCCGGAGGTCTTAAAAACCACCGGCGCCGTCCTGCGCTATTTGCAGGAAGAAGCCGGGCGGCAAATACAAAAGACCAAGCTCTACGACGACATCAAACGAGGCCTGTTGCGCAAGGAAAACCGCGCTTTCCGCCGCGTCGATGTTGAGCGCTACGCCGCCAGTTTGCCGAAATCGACGACGCCGGATGGGCGTGTGGCGGCGGCGGAAGAGCGGCTGCGCCGCGCTGAAGAGGCTGACATCCGCATCAAGGAAGCGCGGGCCGTTCGCGAGGAAAAGAAAAATGCCATCCTCGATGGCCAATATGTGCCGCGCGCCGATGTCGATCAGGAATTGGCGGCCAGGGCTGTGACCCTGAACACCGGCATCAAGTCGATGGTTGAGGCTCAGGCCCTGGATATCGTGGTCAAGGTCGGCGGCGAGGCCAAGCAGGCCATGACATTGGTTCGCGAGCTGGAGACCCTGATTGATGCCGCCTGCTCTGAGTATGCGCGGCGCCTGGAATTCGAGGTAACGCTGACCGGAATTGATGATGAGGCTACAGATAAAGAGGAGGAAGCATGATAGCAATAATCAACATCGGCATCAACCGAGAAAAGGAGGTTGTGAAATGACCAAGCAAGATATTGACGCCCTCCGCGCACTGTGCGCGGCAGCAACGCCGGGGCCGTGGAGGGCGCACAGTGGTATTGATTACACTGTAGTTATGGCGCCAGATGACGACACAACCGACACTGCCTTTGTCCGCGTGTACAGCCACGAGACGGAAGAAGATGCGGAGAAGGCGCACGGAAACGCGGAATTTATCGCCGCCGCCCGATATAACCTTCCTCGCCTCCTCGCCGCGCTGGAAGCCGCCGAAGCTCAAATGAAATGGCTAGCCAGCCACCTTGCTGGCAACACCTTCAAATGTCCTGATGATCAGCGAAATGAAACATGCTTAGAGCAGGAAGGATGTGAAGCGTGTTGGCTGGCCGCAGCGGCAATGGCGCGAAGGGAAACATCATGAAACGGATAATCCGCATCTTTTCCCGCCGCACCAAAGCCACGCCGGATGATGAACTGGCCGTTGTTGGCCGTGGGCCTTTCTTGTGGGATGAAGCGGACGAGGTTCATGTCAGCGTGACTTTTACCTGGGACTTGCCCGCCGCTGACCGCCTGGCCAGGCTGTGGCGGCCTGTGGCGCCGGTGCTGATTGGCGGCCCGGCAACCGGCGACGGCGGCGGTGAATTTGTGCCCGGCATGTATCTGAAAAATGGGTACGTGATTACCTCTCGCGGCTGTCCGAATCATTGCTGGTTCTGCGCAGTACCGAAACGCGAAGGAAAAATCGTGCGAGAATTATCTGTGAAGAACGGTATCAATGTCCTTGATAGTAATTTGCTCGCTTGCTCCGAAAGCCATATCAAATCCGTATTTGCCATGCTCGCCAAGCAGCCGGGCCGAATCGAATTTACCGGCGGCTTAGAGGCAGCGCGCATGAAGCCGTGGATTGCGCGGGAATTGAAAAATCTACACCCAAAGCAGCTCTTTTTCGCCTACGACACTGAGGACGATTTGGAGCCGTTACGCGCCGCCGGGAAGATGTTGGTAGAGAATGGAAAACTCTGCAACACGAATGGGCCAGGGCGCGGTCGATTACTCGGCAGATGCGCGAATACGTTATTGAGAGAGGGAAGAAATGACGAATAATGGAAGCATCTTGCTGAAGGCTCACGCTTTGATCAACGGCGAGCGGCAGGCTGATTATGGTGATCCAGCAGACAGTCTGAATCGCATCGCTGAACTGTGGTCTGTGTATCTCGATAAGACCGTCACCGGCAAAGATGTGGCGATGTGCATGGCCCTGCTCAAGATTTCCCGCGAATCGCATGAGCACAAGCGAGACAACCTGCTTGACGCTGCCGGTTATATCGGCTTGGCAGCAGACGCGATTGAAAGTGATGAATAGACCGGAGGCTCACAAATTATGACCACTCCAACCCGTCCGATGGTGCGTTACCACGGCGGCAAGTGGCGTCTCTCGCCCTGGATACAGAGTTTTTTCCCGCCGCATCGTATCTACTGTGAGCCGTTTTGCGGTGCGGCATCGGTGTTGCTCAGCAAGCCACGCGCTTACGCCGAATATCTGAATGATCTGGACGGAGAAATCATCAACCTGTTCCGGGTGCTGCAAGATGATACCCAGGCAAAAGAATTGATTCGGCTGCTCAGTGTGACGCCATTTGCGCGGGACGAGTTCAATCTGGCCCAGGAAAAATCACTCGATCCGGTGGAACGGGCACGCCGTTTGTGCATTACTTCATTCATGGGTTTTTCATCTGGCGCGGCTACCGGATACAAAACCGGTTTCCGTTCCCGTTCTTTCCGCTGCTACACCTCGCCAGCGCACGATTGGATGAATTACCCGGAAAGCCTCTTGGCTGTTATCGAGCGCCTGCGCGGCGTGACAATAGAGAACCGGTCCGCGTTCGACATTATCCCATTGCTCGATACGCCCGACACCCTTTTCTACATAGATCCGCCATACCCGGCCAGCACTCGTACCAGCTATGGAGCGTACCGCCACGAAATTACCGACGCGGATCATGAGGCATTGGCGGCATGCCTGCGCGCTTGCTCCGGCTATGTAGTGATCTCTGGTTATCGCTGCAATTTGTATGATCGCCTATTCAACGGCTGGACACGGATGGAAAAACAAACCAGGACCGATAGCGGATACAGCCAGGAATGCCTGTGGTTGTCGCCGCGGACAGCGGCTTGTAGTAGGAATAAACAATTATCACTGCTGGAGTTGTTCCGCGCCACTTCGACTGAGGCGCCTTGTGATGCCTGACAACCATCTTGCCGACCGCCGCGCCATCACCCAGCCGGTTCCGGCCTGGCTGCCACGTTATCTGCGTGGCGCCAGCCGCCAGCCAGTGACTTTTTCCTTCAGCGAAGCCGAGCGGGCGGTGCTGCATCGCCGCCGTCCGGAGCGGCCCAGCGATTGGGCGGAAAAATGCCGCGTCGTCCGGCAATCGAGTCTGCCTGGCCGTTGGAAAAACATCTTCGCGCCGTATCTGGCCGATCTGATGAACGCCATGCGTCTGCCCGGCGTTGAGGTCGGCATCGTTTGCAAGTCGCCGCAAACCGGCCTGACCGAGGCGGCCATCAACCTCTTAGGTCATGCCGCCGATCACGTCCCCGGTCCGGCCATGGTTGTCTACGCCGACAAGGACACGGCCAAGGATATGATGCGCGACCGCATCTTGCCGATGTTTGAGGATTCGCCGCGCCTGCGCCGCCACCTGACCGGCGCCGTCGGCGACGAATCGACCATCCGCGTCAACCTGCGGCACATGCCAATATTCCTCGGTTGGGCCGGCTCCGTCGCTCGCCTCGGTTCCAGGCCGATCCGCCTCTTGATCCTCGATGAGATCGACAAGTATCCAGAATCCCGCCGCGAGGCCGACCCTTGCGCTCTCGCTGAAAAACGCACCATTTCCTGGCGGTCGCGCCGCCTGATTCTGAAAATTTCGACGCCGACCATGGAGAGCGGTCCGATCTGGACGGCCTTCACCGAGGAAGCCATCGCCCGGTTCGATTGGCAGGCGCGCTGCCCGGTCTGCGGCGCCCAGCAGATCATGATTTTCGACAACATCCGCTGGCCGGAAGTGGACGACCCGGAGGCGGTTTTACAGGGGAAGCTCGCCGCTTACCACTGCGCCCACTGCGCAGCCGTTTGGGATGACGCCGCCCGCAATCAGGCCGTGCGCCGCGGTCAGTGGGTCGAGCGAGGATCAGGGCTGGAGATTTACGCACACATCGCTCAGTATCAGCCGCAAAAACTGGGCTTTCATATCCCGGCCTGGATTTCTTACTTCGTAAGTTTGTCGGAAGTGGCCCACGCCTTTTTGCGCTGGAAAAAATCGGGACGCTTGGCCGATCTGAAGAACTTCATGAACCAGTACAAGGCCGAACCTTGGCAGGAACGGCATGCCGAGCGCCAGGAAAATGCCATCCTGGCCCTGTGTGATGACCGCCCGCGCGGCATCGTCCCCGGCCGGGTCAATGAAATGCCGCGCGTCGCCGCCCTGGTCGCCGGCATTGACACCCAGGCGGCGTATTTCCGCTACGTCATTCGCGCCTATGGCTTTGGCGAGACCGAGGAAAGCTGGTTGATCCAATGCGGCACGGCTCAGACCTTTGTGGCGCTCGATGAGCTGCTGTGGAAGAGCGTCTACTGCGACGCCCAGGGCAATAGCTACCGGGTCAAGGCGGCGGTGATCGACGCCATGGGCGCGCCAGGCCGCACCAAACAAGTCTACGCCTGGGCCGCTGGCCGTCCCCGTGTCATGGCCTATCAAGGTAAGCAGAGTCAGGCCACGCCCATTGCCTATTCGCCGCTTGAGTTTTTCCCGGACGCCAAGGGTGCAAAGATTAAAATTCCCGGCGGGCTGTTGCTGCGCCGCGTCGACACAACTTTTTTCAAGAGTGATTTGGCGGAAAAACTGACCATTGCCGCCGGTGATCCCGGCGCCTTCCACCTGCACGCCGATGTGGTACAGCGCCAAGGCGGCATCGAACATGAAGGGCTGTTGTTTGATTACGCCCGCGAAATGTGCGCCGAGGTCTTCAATCCTGAAAGCTTGGTTTGGGAAAACCCGAAACAAAAGCCGAACCATTTTTGGGACTGTGAGGTTATGTGTCTGGTCGCGGCCTGGGAACTGGGTCTGCGTCACAAACGTCCGCCGAAAAAAGAGACGGAGGCGGCAAAAGCGGCTGGCCCGCTGGTTTATCCAGCGCGGCGTCCGGTCAGCGCCGGCGAACGCCTGGCGGCCATGAGGAGGTAATGGTATGGAAAGACTCAACTGGCAGCAAGCTTGTAAGCTGCTTGGTTGCTCGAAGGGGCATTTTTACCGGCTGGTCAACAGTGGCGAGTTGCCGGCGGAACGTTATGGCAAGACCAAAGGCGTCACCGTCCGCCGCGCCGACTGCGAACGCTATTTACGAGAATGGCGGCAGCGCGTTGCCAAGGATTTTTAAGCTAATCGCAAATTTTTTGTCTCAGAAGTCTCACAAGTCTCAGAAGTCTCCCACGTCTCGTGACAGGCATTATACCCTGCGCTATTTGTGGGAACATGAACGCACCGACTACCTATAAAGGCTACACTCTTTCCGAAGCCAAGTCCGAGCTTGCCAACTGGAAGGCGGCATTGACCGCCGCATCGACCGGCAAGGAATACGTGATCGGCTCGCGGCGGCTGGCCCGCTATGATCTGCGGGAAATCCGGCGGACCGTCGCCGAGTTTGCCGCCATCATCGAAGTGCTTTCCGGCAATCCGTCCAGCCCGGTTAAGGTCTACGCCAGGAAATCGCGATGGTAGCCAAAACCGCGCTCAAGGCCCGCCCGGTCAGCTTGCCGCCATCGGCGGCCAAGGTTTCCCGCGACGCCGGTTCCCGGCGCGGCTCGTTATCGGCCTATAACCCGCCTTATGCCCACACCTTGGAGCAGCAGGCGCGGGAGCGAGTCCTTTCTCAGGACCGCGCCGCCGATCTGGCCGCCAATGACTGGGCCGCTCAATCCGGCATCGACTCAATTACCATCAACGCCGTCGGCACTGGTCTGCGACCACGGTCGCGCCTGAACTCCAAGCGTCTTGGCATTTCCGCGGATGCCGCCCGCCAGTTGCAGGAAGATATCGAGGCCGTCTGGAAAGCTTGGACGCCGCAGGCCCACACGCGCGGTATGTTGCATTTTGAGGATTTACAGTTCCTCGGCCTGCGCGGCATGTTGAAGCATGGCGAGATGTTCCATTTGCCGGTGATGCTCGACGATCCTGGCCGCAAAATCAAGCTTGCAATCCAGGATGTGCAGCCGTCAAGGCTGCGCACTCCTTTGAATCTGGCCGGTGATCCATCCATTGTTGATGGCGTCCAGCTCAATCATTACGGCGCCCCGGAGACGTACTGGCTGGCCACGCCGACATCGGCTACTTCCCGCATTGTCAATATAGCTGACCTCGACTCCAGCCAGTTCACGTGCGTCTCGGCCCGCCTTGGCCACCGTCCTGGCGCTTTCCACCTTTTTTGGCACAGTGAGGAAGAACAGACCCGCGGCGAATCGGCGCTGTCGCCCGGCATGAACCTGTTTCGCCACCTTGCCGACGCCCTCGATAATGAGCTGCTAGCCGCCGTCACCACGGCCAGTCTGCCGGTCTTCATTGGCCGCGAACCTGGCGGTCCGGTGCTGCCGGAATACGCCCAGCAAGAAGAGGATGAAGACGGCAAGAAACGCTACTATGAAGAAGCGCGCGGCGGCGCCGTCATGTACGGCAACACTGGCGAAAAGCCCTACATCTTGGAGTCAGGTCGCCCGTCGCCTAACTTCGCTCACTTCTCCGAGTTCGTGCTGCGGGCCATGGCCGCCAGCCTTGGCATCCCTTACGAGGTGCTGGCCAAGGATTTTTCCAAGACCAACTACTCCAGCGCCCGCGCCGCCTTGCTCGAAGCTTGGCGGAAATTCCTGCTCTACCGCGCTTGGCTGGTTCGCCACTACTGCCAGCCGATTTGGGGGATGGTCATAGAGGAAGCCTGGTTGGCCAGTCTCATCAAATTGCCTGCTGGCGCTCCCGATTTTTACGATGCCCGCGACCTGTACACGCAGGCGTTATGGATCGGGCCACCGCGCGGCTATGTCGATCCGGTCAAGGAGATTGCCTCAACCGTTACCGCCCTGGAAGAAAGATTGATGACTTACTCGGAAGCCTTGGCTGAACGCGGTCGCGACTTCGACGAGGTTATGGACGAGCGGCAAGAAGAAGAAAGCCGCTTGGCTGGTTTTACTATTCAACCGACCAAGGTATCCAACTATAAGGAGGAGCCGAATGCCTCTGCCTGATTTTTTCAGCCCGGCGGCCTGGGCAATTCTGCCCTCCGCCCTTGAACCTTTCCTTGAAACCATGCTCCGGGCCGCCTCCCCCGGCGCTGATCAGGCGCAGCCGGTTCCCGCCCAGAGCGCTGCGCTTCGGTCAGCGTCCAGCGATGGTCAACCCGCCAGTTATACCCTGCATGACGATGTGGCGGTCATTGACGCCCAGGGCGTCATCCACCGTAAAGGCGGCAGTATTAGTTTTTGGGGCATGACCTTTTCCTGGAATGGTCAGGACACCATCCGCGCCGCCATTTTGGCGGCCATGGCTGATCCGGCGGTCAAGGCCGTGCTGCTTTCCTTCGATTCGCCGGGCGGAGTGGCCGCTGGCACCAAAGAGCTGGCCGATTTCATCGCCACTCAGGACGCCAAGCCCATTTATGCCTATGCTGATGGCCTGTGCGCATCGGCGGCTTACTGGCTGGCCGCGGCCACGGGCCGCGTCTTCGCGCCACAGACGGCCACAGTCGGCAGCATCGGCGTCATCGCCGCTCATGTTGATCGCAGTGGACTGAACGCGGCGATTGGCATCCGCGTCACTTACATGACAGCGGGGACATGGAAGGCAGCGGGTAACCCGGACTCGCCGCTGTCTGCCGCCGACCAAGCTTATTTTCAGGAAACGCTTGCCACCCTGCACGAAGTTTTCCGCAGCGATGTCGCCGCCAGGATGGCGGTGGATGCCGCCGACCCGAAAGCTTGGGGCGACGGCCAATGTTTTCTCGCCGGCAAGGCCCTTGAATTGGGCCTTGTCAGCGGGATTGTCACAGATCGGGCCGAATTGATCGCCCGCATACACAAGGAGATACACATGGATAAAACCGAATTGGCAGAAAAACACCCGGAGTTGCTGGCCCAAATCCAGGCCGAGACCGAGGCCAGGACGCGGGCGGAAACGGAGGCGACCTTGAAAGCCGCATTTGAACAACAGATGAATGATGCCAGCGCCAACACCATGGCTTTGGTGATGGCGGTGGCTGGTAAAGAAGCCGCTGAGAAGGTAAACGCGCTTGCCGCCTCTGGAGTTACCGCCGCGCAACTGGAAGCGATTGCGCCGCTGTTGGCGGCTCCGGCTAGCAATAACGCGGGTACAGGTGCCGGTGAAGGCGGCATCCGGGCCGACATTCTTGCCGCGCTGCGTGGCGCGACGCCTGGCCCAGTCAACACCTTGGCCACGCCGCAAAAAAACGACCGCATCCAGGCGGCCATTGATCAGATCGCCGCCATGTGAGGAGACTACCTATGGAAACAATCGCCAAATATCAAAGAAAAGCATTTTTGAAGGATCATCCGCCGGTTTTGGCGCGGGCGTTGCTTGGCTCGACGGGATCGGAACAAACGCTTCTGGCCGGCACTGTCCTCGGTATTAAGGAAGATGGCAAACAGTACGCTTACAGCGGCGATGGCGATGACATGGAGGCGCGCTCGATCCTGGCCGAGGATGTCACCATCCCTGCCAGTGGCGACAAGTACGCCCTCACCTATGTTCACTGCGACGCCGTGGCCGCCGAACTCATCTGGGACGACAGTGTCAGCGCCGCCGGGCAGTACGACGCCCTGGATGAACTCCATTCTAATGGCATCTACGCCGCCGAGGCATAAGGAGAAGCAAATGAACATTGATTACTTTGATCACCGCATCCTCACTGGGGTTATTAACAAACGGAAGCCGCTGAAAAGCGATGTCTTCACGAGTTTTTTCAGAAAGCGGCCACCATCGGCTGGCGAGCTGTTCGAGCTGCACGTCAAAAGCCGCAACATCACCATGCTGCCGGCCATCACGAACACGGCGCCGGGCACCATGCGCAAGAGCGACATCATTGAGGCAGGCGCGGTCAAGGCCCCGCGTTTTCGCCCAAAACGCGCTTTCTCGGCGGCGGACCGCTTCAAGATGCCAGCCGGGGTCAATCCTTATTCGCCCCTTGATGACAGCATGTCTCGCGCCATTGCCGAGGATATGGATTTGCACCGAGAGGAGATTGATTTTGCTCTCGAGATCATGTGCCAGCAGGCCATGGTGACAGGCAAAATCACCCTCTACGACATGGTCGAGGGCGCTGGCGCCGTGCCGAAATTCACGGTCGATTACAAACGGCCTCTGGCTCACAACATCGTTTTAACCGGCGCCGCGCAATGGGCTGACTCAGCATCCGATCTGCTTGGTCATGTCGATGGCTGGAGCCTGATGCTCCTGGAGGAGACCGGCTTTGCCGCCACCGACCTGTTGCTTGGCAAAAACGCCTGGAAAGCCTTCCGCCACCATCACGATGTCGAAAAGTACATGGACAACCGCGATATTAACGTTGGTTCCTTATTGCCTCATGTCGCCAAAAAAATCAAGGGCGCTTGGAACGGGTTGACCATCTGGACCGTCGCCGGCGCTTATACCGATCTCGACGGCAGCACTAAACAGTATCTCGATCCGGACTGCGTCCTGCTGGTCGCCGCCGATGCCGAATCCGTAATCGAATTTGGCCTGCCGGTTGACAACGACTGCGCCGGTCCCGTCGAGATTTTCTCAAAGGGATTCAAACAGGAAGATCCGTCCGGCTATTTCACCATCGCCGAGTCGCGCCCGCTGGCCTGGACTAAACAGCCGGGCTGGACTGTATACGCCAAAGTTGTGTGAGGTGAGTTATGGCAAAAATAGATGTTGTGCTGCGAGCGGTGCTTGATGATGGCAAAGGGCAGCGTTTCCCAGACGAAGTGGTGGCAATGGAAAAGGCCGAGGCGGAACGGGCCGCGGCCATGGGCCTCGTGGTGATTGTCAAAAAGCCAGCCGCAAGCCGTACAAAGGAACCTGCAAAGGAGCAATCCAAAACGTCCGGCGAAACACCGCCCCTGCCCGCTGACGATGATGGCAAAACCGGGAATGGCGAGGAGGTTGAAGATGTTTGAAACCTTGCTCGGTGGCTTCATGGGCGGCGTTTTTCGCCTGGTTCCAGAACTTCTCAAGTGGCTTGACCGTAAAAATGAGAGGGCTCACGAGTTGGCCATGCAGGACAAGTCTCTAGAGTTTGAAAAGGCCCGTTTTGCCGGGCAACTCGCCCAGATCGACGCTTCCTCTCAGGCAGCCTGGGATCAGGGCACGCTGACGGCCTTCACTGAGTCGATCAAAGCCCAGGGACAGGTCTCAGGCGTCAAATGGATAGACGCCCTCTCGATCTCAGTGCGCCCGATGATCACCTACTGGTTCATGCTCATTTACTGTTTGGTCAAAGCCGGGCGCTTTTGGATGATTGTCAGCAGCGGCGGTGATCCATTGTCCTCCCTTTCCCTTTTGTGGACATCGGATGACATGGCCATCTGGGCCGGGCTTTTGAATTTCTGGTTCTTGGGCCGCGTCTTTGAGCGGGCGAGGAAATAACCATGCGAATTCCGGCGCGGCTCGTCGAACTGTGCAAGACATTCGAGGGCTTCCACAAGGAAGTCAGGATTGCTGGTCTCCCCATGGCAGCGCCATACGTCTGCCCAGCCGGATATTGGACCATCGGATACGGCCATTTGTGCGGAAAAAATCAGACACCGATTACGAAGGCTGAAGCTGAAACTTTGCTCATGATTGATTTGCAAACCGCCGTCGCCGCGACGTTGCGCTACTGCCCGGCCCTGGGTGATGAGCCAGAACACCGCCTGGCCGCCATCGCTGATTTCACCTTTAACCTCGGAGCCGGGCGCTTGCAGGCCTCGACCTTGCGTTGCCGCGTCAATGACCGCGACTGGACGGGCGCTGGTGATCAATTACTACGCTGGGTCTACGGTGGCGGGCGGATACTGCCTGGCTTGGTGCTGCGCCGTAAAGCGGAACGGGAATTACTTTTAGGGGAGCGACAATGACAGTTGGAAGAGAGAACGCCCCTGTTGGCAACAGCGGAAATGATTCGAGAGGGCAATGGACGCAGTTAATTTTCCCTTTGGTGGTGTCCGTCATAGTTGGCGTCGGCTCATCGGCTATTGCCAGCCATATGACCATGGCACGCCTCGACGAACGAGTCATTCATTTGGAGTTGTATGTGAAAAATAGGGCAATTCAGATCGAGACGCAACGCGCTCATGAGAGCGATTTTGAGCGAAGAATATCGCGCTTGGAATCAACGACCGAGCACACATCGAAGCGCCTGGATGAAATCGGCGCCGATATCAAGACGATGCTGAAGCAACAGCGGTGAGCAAATGCCTAGCCTGAAAGAACAGATGGCCATGGATATTCCGGTCTTCTTCAACCCACGTGAATTCGGGGAAGAGATGCTGGTCGATGGCGTGCCGTGTCTGGGCATTTGGGATGAGGAAAAAGATCAACCGGTCAAGCAGTTTTTTGGCCCGTCATTTGACAATGTCATGGGTGTTTTCACGATGGAGCGCGTCCTTTATGCGGCGCGCCGTGACGGTGTGATGATGGCAATGCCTCTACCGTCGCAGGAGTTGGATATCGATGACAAAATCTGGACCGTCAAGGACGCGGTCAATGACGGCGGCGTTATCAAATTGATTCTGTATCGGAACCAATCATGATTGAGATCACCGTTGATGAGGCAAAAATTGACGAAGCGTTGCAGCGCCTGGCCAAAGTGTCTTACGCCATGC
>JAIRRG010000160.1 GCA_031256095.1 Desulfobulbaceae bacterium | reverse complement strand
GAACAAAAGGGGAAGAAATCGTCTTTCTTTCTTGCTACAGCTTGCCGATACTTTTGCTAATGCCGATGTTTACCCGCTTGACAGCAGTTGGCTGACCCTGGCATGCAGGGCGATGGCCGCCGTATCGACACGCAGGATGCGGTCGCCGAGCGAAACCAGGCGACAACCCTGGCCGGTCAGGGCCGCGATTTCCGCGTCAAACCAGCCGCCTTCCGGGCCGACAAAGAGCAGATAACGGCTGCCGGGCTGAAGCAGGGCGGCCAGCGAAGAATCGCTTCCTCCTGGGTGGGCCAAAATCATCGTCTGGTAATGAGGCGCCAGCCGAGGCAGGGTGTTGCTGACAAAGCGGGAAAAGGACGAGTGGCAGATTAAGTCCGGTATCCGCGTATCCACGGCCTGTTCCAGGCCGCGACGCAGGTGTTCAAGATACTGCTTTTCCTTGATGAAGGACGATTGCCAAAAACTTTTTTCCACGCGAGCCGCGTCGATGACATGCAGTGCGCCAATGCCCAGGGAAGTCAGTTGGCTACACAGGCGGCGCATCATGATTGGCCGAGCCAGAGCTACCACCAGGTCGATGGGCGGCACGGGCGGTGGCGGTGTATTTAATGTCAGGCGGATAAGGGCGCGGCGCGGATGCTTTTCGTTTAAGGCAATGATCTCGCCGTGACCCATGACGCCATTAGTAATGCCGCAACGCAGTTGGTCGCCCTGACACGCCCGCAGCACTTTGACAATATGGTTGGCGCGATTGCCAGTGACTTCGAGCATGTCGCCCACCACTTCCGCAGCTTCGGCGAGAAGGATATTCATCGTTTCACTCCCGCTCCTTGCAGTAATACAATTTATAAATTAAAAATTGAATAATTTTCTGCGTCATTGCGAACGAAGCGAAGCAATCTATATTAATAAAAATTGAAAAAATGGATTGCTCCGTCACTCCGTTCCTCGCAACGACAGGGAGTATTATATAAGTTTTGATTTATAAATTGAATAACATCATGTATTAGTCCTGAATATTCCCAACATCACCCGGTTTAGAAAAGCTGTGGTCCAGTCGCGCCCATGTCGATCTGCTCGGAAATCAATAAGCATCGCCTGGCGGACGCCCATGGACACGATAAAAGCTATGAGCTTTTGGACCGTTGGGAAAAACATCGTCATTCTCCATCCCGCCGCAGCAGTTTCTTCAGCTTCTGATAATCCGTTTTGCCGCTGCCAAGCAAAGGAATTGCCGTCAGGCGCTCGACGCGGCGCAGACAATAGATGGCTGATAGTCCGGCGGCGCGCAGGGCGGCGTTGGCTTCCTGGACGCTAAGAGTCATCGGAGTAAAGAGGACGATTTCCGAGCCGTTTTCTTCAGGGGTGGCCTCAACCGCCAGGGCCGGGCCTTCCGCTGGGGCATCCTGGCGGCTGGCGAAGGCGGAGAGCAGCGTTTCTTCGATCTGGGGCAGGGAAATCATCTCGCCGCCGATTTTGACAAATCGTTTGAGGCGGCCGCGGAAAAAGAAGCGCCCGCTGGCATCCCGGCTGACCAGGTCGCCGGTGCGGTACCAAGTCTGGTGGTCAAAGTCGACGAAAGGAGACGGGGAGTTGCCAAGATAGCCGCCGAAGATACTGGGGCCGCGCACAAGCAACATGCCAGTTTCGCCGGTTTCGACGCGGCCAAGGATGCGGCCCTCTTCCTCGCGCACGACGGCGGTTTCCACGGAAGCCAGGGCGTGGCCGATACTGCCGGCAACGACGCTTTCCGGGCGGTTGACCGAGACTACGGGAGAGCATTCGGTGATGCCATACCCTTCGCACAAGGACGCCTCCGGGCATAGGCGGGCAAAGGCTTGATAGACATTATCCGGGCACTTTTCCGCGCCGACGAAGGTGAAACGCAGGGAGGCGAGGTCTTGACTGCCGCGCGCCCGTTCAAGCATGGCATCGAGAAAAGTCGGAGGGGCGGCCAAAAGTGACAGCCTGAAATCCCGCACCATGGCGATGAGCGGCCCGGATTCCGTCGGGTTGGGGTAATAGGCCGCCCGTAGGCCGCAGCTAAGCGGCAGCACAATATTGATCAAAAGCCCGAAAGAATGGAAAGGCGGCAGCATGGCCAGTACCGTGTTGTCGCTGTTCACTTGCAGAGCCTCGATCGCCTCCCTGGCGTTGATCATGAGGTTGGTGTGGGTGAGGGGCACGGCCTTGGGCAGGGCTTCGGAACCGGAGGTGAAGAGTACCGCTGCCGTTTGCGGAATCGGGTAGCCAGCAAAGGAGCGGAGAAAGCGGGCCTTCAGTGCGGCGCTGATCTTGTCGATTAGACTCAGGGATTTGGCCAGTTTTTCCAAGGGGAGCCAATCCACTGGAATGTTTCCCGGGGTGAAGCCCTGGCGTTCCAGTCGGGCAAGCAGGGTGGAAGCGGTGAGCACATGACGGACCCCGGCCAGCGTCAGGCAATGGCGCATGTTGCTTTCCCCCACGGTCCAGTTGAGGAACACTGGCGTCTTGCCCGCCAGCAGGGTGGCCAGCCACACGGCGGTCACCGCCGGAACGGCGGGGAGCATGATGCCGATATGTGTCCCCGGCAGCGTGCGGAGCGGCCCTGAGAGGGCAAGGGCCCCTGTAAGGATGGCGCGCCGCGTGCGCAACGAGGCCCGTTCGGCGCAAAGTGGCTGGCCAGGCGCTTCCCGGACCAGGGCGAGAAAGGCATCGGGGATGGTGGCTGCCCCGGCGGGAAAAATGAGGTCTTCGCCGGATGGTGGACTGAACCAGCCTTCTGGCACGCCGCCTTGCTGCTCCTCACCGCCGAGTTTGCCGCAAGCGGCGAGCAGGCAATCGTTGACGGTTATCAGGGATTCAAGACTGGCGACAGGAATGCCCTGCACCGCTTCGAGACTGAGGCTGAGTTCCATTAAATCGAGGCTGTCCAGGCCGAGATCGGCGGCGAGATCCATCTCGTCCTTGATTGGATGATCCGGCGGCAGATTGGCGGTTTGACGTAGGGCGGCATAGACGGCTTGGCGCACGGTGGCGGAAACGGCAATATCGGTGTCTGCCGCGCTGCCTTCGGAAAATGACTGAATCGGATAAGGTGTTTTCCCCTGCCAGAAAAAACGGGGCACGGCCATGGCCGGACGTTCGGCCTCATTATAGAAGGCCTCGAGCCAGGGGTTGAGGCTGTGCTTGTCGCCGTCTCGCGGGATATTTGTGGGCTCAATGAATTCAACCGTCACTTGCCGGCGTGGGGTAAAGAAAACCAGGTTGGCGAACACCGTGGCGATGCCGCGCCCAAGTTCTCTGACCAGGGAAGGGGACTTGCCCGTGGCCGCGTAACCGAAGGCACTGCCCCACAGTCCAGTGGTGCGCACCAGCACCACACGTACCTCTGGTAGGCTGCTGAGTAGGGCCGCCGTGCCGGAATTGCCGCCTACACTTTCTTTTTTTCCACGGTAGATGCGGCCCGAGGGATAGAACAGCACCGAGTGGCCATGGCGCAAGGTTTCGGTGATGCTGTTCATACCCGCTTCCACGCCCTGCCGGGCTTTGGCGCCATCCTTGCGCGGGTCCGGGATGCGAACGGCGCCGATGAGCTTGGCCACAAGGCTGCCGAAGAATCCACCCAACTGGTGTTCGTCGGCGAGAGGGCGGGGCCGGATACCGGCAAGCTGCGAATAGAGGATGACCGGATCCATCAGGGCCGGGTGATTGGGCAGAAAAAGAATGGGGCTATCCTTGTCCGGCGCGGCAATGCTTTCGAGGCCGAGCGTTGTCACCTTATAGCGTAGCCTGACGCACATGCGTAGAAAAATGCCGACTATGTTACCTCTGGTATCGGAGAGTTTTTTTTCTGATAGGGAACGCAGCCGCCACCAGACCCAAGCCAGAAAGGCAAGGATGGCAAAACCGGCGCCAGCCAAGTGCAGGGCTGGATGCAGGAAGCCGAGCGGGGCGAAGACCAGGCCGGAGAGGAGGATGCCGGAAAAAGCAGCGAAGTTGGCGGTGCCGAGTACCTTGCCCTTTTCCCCTGTCGGGGGGCGTATCTGGATAAAGCTGGTCAGGGGGATGAGGTAGTAGCCGCCGGAAATGCCGGTAAAGGTAAAGACGACAAGAAGCCAGTATAAACGCAGGCCGGAAGGCATCAGTGGCGCCAAGGCGGCCACGATCAGGCCGCAAGCCATACCCATCCCGGCGGGGAGCATGAAACGCCGCCACACGCTCGCCTCATAGCGCCCGGCCAGCACGGCGCCGATGCAGATGCCGATGGCGAGAGCCACGGAAAGCAAACTGGTGATAGTGAGGGAAAAACCGATGTGCACGCCGAGGTCGGCAATGGAGAGGAGGACAAAGGCCGAGATGCAGTAGAAAAAGGCTTCACTGACAATAGCAAGAAAGAGCGGCCTGTCGCCACGCCAGTATTCCAGCGCGTGACGGCATGAATCGACGGGCCCGAGCCAGGGGAAGGGGAGCTTTGGTTGTTCTTTTTTCGGGCTTTTGCGTATGCCATAGGCGGCCAAAATGCCGATCACGGCAACCAGTAGCGAGGCGATACCTATGGCCAGCCGGCCAAAGGCGAGGTGCTCCTGTTGCAGCAGAGGCCGCATGAATGGCGGCACCGGCAGTTCAAGTACCACTCCGGCCATGGCAATACCCAAGAGAATACTGGCTGTGGTGGCCAGCTTGAGCACGGCATTCACTTTGGGCACTTCGTTGGCGGAAAAATTTTCGGGAATCGCCCCGGTCAGGGCCGGGGTGAAAAAGGTCGATTGCAGACCCATGAGAAAGACCACGGCCATCATGCCCCACCAGTGGGTTATAAAGCCTGTGGCGCAGATGGCCAAAGCTCCGATGAGCATGGCGGCGAGTTCCATATACTTGGCCCAGACGACTACCCGCTTTTTCGGAAAAGTATCGGCACACCATCCGCCCCAGGCGGAAAGGAGGACGAAGGGCAGGGCGAAAAGGGCGGCGGCCACGCCCTGAATCCATTCGAGCTGGACGCTGGCGGCGAGAAATATCACCGCCTGCTTGAAAAAGTTATCGTTGAAGGTGCCCATGGCATAGGCGACGCCCATACTTGTTAGGCGTCCCCGGCGCACGGAACGGCTTTCGGAAAGGCTCGGTTGATCGTTTGTGTTCATGGCTGGTTGTTCTTGTGTTCGTGGTAAGCGGCGGGGTATTCTTCCTCTATGTACAGACGCAGTTTCTCTAAGGCGTCAAGTATGACGCCGGGCCGCACTGAATATAAGGCCAGTTTGCCGGCGCGGCGGACGGTGACA
>JAIRRG010000138.1 GCA_031256095.1 Desulfobulbaceae bacterium | reverse complement strand
CTTCTGGCGGAAATATCAGGGGAAAGATGCCACCGAGCGCTTTGATACCCTCCTGGCCGGACGGCGGGCCGGGGCCAACCGCCTGGCCATCATCCACCATATCGTCTTCCCGGACGCAGGCGTCGACAGCCTCGGTCAATTTTTGAACAAACGCCTGGGACAAAAAAGTGGCGAAAAGCAAGTGGAGGAACTGTATGCAAAATATCAGAATAGCAGCTATAACCTGACCGATATTAGTTACTTGGCTGGCTTGCATCCCTTGGAATTGTGGCTACTGGCCTATCTGAATCAGCCTGGCGCCCACTCGCTTGCCGACGCCATCGAAAAAAGCGCCATTGCCCGGCGCCAGGCCTACGACTGGCTCGATGCCAGCAAGGCCAAAGGCGCCCGTGACAGCCGCATCCGGGCGATGATGGAGATTGACGCCTTTTCCGATATCCACCGTCGCTGGCGGGAAATGGGCTATCCCTTCGATCACATGGTGCCGTCTTTGGCCAGCGCCCTTGGTTCTTCCGGCGATCGCCCGGCGGCTTTGGCCGATTTGATGGGCATCATCATGAACGATGGCCAGCGCCTGCCAACCTGGCGCTTTTCACGGGTGGAATTCGCGGTCAATACACCCTATGAAACGGTCTTGCTGCCGAATCCGTCAGCCCCGGAGCGGGTCTTGCCGGTTGAGGTGGCGCAGGTGCTGAAAGAAGCCTTGGGCAAAGTGGTGGCACGGGGCACGGCCCGTCGCCTGTCAGGCGCTTTTGCCTTGCCAAATGGCGCGGTATTTACCACCGGCGGCAAGACTGGCACCGGTGACAACCGCATCTTCACGATCAATGCCCTAGGCGAGCGTGGCGCCTCAAAGGCTTTGAATCGCACCGCCACCTTCGTCTTTTACCTGGGCGACAGTCACTTCGGCACGCTGACGGCTTTTGTCGCTGGCCGGTCGGCGGGTGGTTTCAATTTCACATCGGCTTTGCCCTTGCAGGCGCTGAAAGGTATGGCGCCAATTCTCAGCCCGGTGTTAACCGGAGCCCGGTTAACACCGCTCAAACCGGCGCCGCTGCCCGCAAGCGATGATGTCGAGGACAGTTCACCTTCGGAACAGGTGGAGCCGGAAGAGTAATTATCTCCAGCCGCCGCGCCCGTGGCTACCACCGCGCCACTGGCCACCTCCCGGCGAGCCGCCCGACTCGCCGCCTGGCGAGCCACTCGGCGAGCGGAAGCCCGGATCGGCGGGTTGGGACCTGGAACCTGAGTTGTCGGGACGAAAGGCCGGGTCGTCGGAACGGGAACGAGATCCGGGGCGCGCATCGGGGCGGCTTGCTCCGCCCGGCTTGTGCTGCCAGCCAGGCTGGGGGTGCGGCCCGTTTGGACGGTAGCCTGGCACCGACTGCCAGCGGCGCGGCGGGGAGGAGTAGTAATAGGGATAAGCTGGCTGCGGCCACCAGAAGCTATCGTAATAGTACGGCCCATAATATGGGTAATAATCCGGGTAGGAATAGCCGTAATACACATAGGAACTTGTCGGAACAGGCACACCTGGCGGTACCCCTTCCTCATAGTAGGGATAGTAGCAGCCGCCGAGCAGCGAAGCGCTGAGCAAGGCAAGCAACAACGGCAGGGTCAGAGAAGGGAAGAAGCTTCTGGACTTTTTCATGGCGGGTCTCCTGTGGCCTTGAGGTTCAGCATATCGGGCAAAACTGTAATCTCTTTTCCGTCCCTGGCAATGATACTTACCGCGCTGCCAGGGAAAGATATGGTGAGTAAATAAAATGCCATACCGCCAGAAAAAACCATGTTCTTTCAGCTTCTATCCTTCGGAGCGTCGGAGACGGACGGTTTGACTTTTGTATACTTGGGAAAATACAAGGCCAGCGTGCGCTGTCCCGCCGGGCCCCAGCTCCCGGCTCCTATTGAGACCGCGGAAGGGACAGATAAAATCGTGTCGAGAATCCAGATATTTTCCCGATAGACGGTTCGTTACCTGGGAAAATATCGACGGACGCGCTGAGAAGCGAACCTGGCGCATCCGTTTTTTATGCGCCAGGTTCGTTGCGGCGAGTGGTGGCGTGGCGGTTCCACCATACCAAGAGCAACACCGGCAGGCTCATGGCTGCCGTCAGCATAAAAAAGCCCTCATAGCCCAAGGCTGTGACCATTTTGCCAGAATAGCCGCCGGTGAATTTTGGGATCAAACTCATCAGGCTGGAAAAGATCGCGTACTGGACGGCGGTGAAGGCGCGGCTGGTCAGGCCGGAAAGGAAGGCGACGAAGGCCGCCGCGGCCAGGCCAGCGGCCAAATTGTCGGCGGCGATGGCCAAAGTGAGAAACAGCGTATCGTGACCGATATGGGCCAGTAGGGCGAAAAGCAGGTTGGCCACCGCCGCCAAAGCCGCACCTAAAAACATGATCGGCATGACGCCGAAACGAAGGCAGAGCGTGCCGCCACAAAAACCACCCAAGATGGTCATAACCAAGCCGAAGGTTTTACTGATATAGGCGATTTCCCCTTTGCTGAAGCCGAGGTCGAGGTAAAAGACATTGGCGACCACGCCCATGACAATATCCGACAGGCGATAGAGACCGATAAGTAGCAAAATTTTCACTGCCGCCTGATTCCCGTAATTCCGAAAAAAATCGGCGATGGGCAGCAGGTAGGCCTCTTTGAACATCCGCCGGTTGATGAAGCTGAAGCGCGTCAACGCCACCAGCGTCAAGAGGGCCCCGCTAAGCGCCAGGGCCAGACGGCCGGTCTCTCGCCAACCACCGGTTATCGCCAGCATTGGCATGAGACGAAAAAAAATCATGGCGAACACGGCTCCGGCCAAGAGCAACGCCACGAGCAAGCGTCCGTAAAAGCCCGGCGGATGCCGGTTTTCCGGGCTGGCTGAAATTTTTTCCGGTTCAGCAACCAAGAGGGTGGTGGCAAGGCCAAGCAGCATGATGGTGGCCATGGTCAGGTAGGTGAAGCGCCAGGCGAAAAAGCTGTAGCCGCCATGCCGGCCGCCAGCTTCGGCGACGGTTTGCGTCAAAATCAGCGACCCGGCCCCGGCAATGACCATGCCCAGGCGGTAGCCGGCGATATAAACCGAAGACATCAATGCCTGCATGTGCGTTCCGGCGCGTTCGATGCGATAGGCGTCAATCACCACATCCTGCGTGGCGGCAAAAAAACCGAGCATGACGGCGAAAAGCGCCATCAAGGTCAGGCTGGCCTGACCTTTCGCCGGGTCGGTAACGGCCAGAAGACAGATCGCCGCCAGTACGCCCACTTGGGCCAAAAGCAGCCAGCCACGCCTGCGCCCGAAGCGTTTGCTCAGCCACGGCAGCGGCATGGCATCGACCAAAGGCGCCCAGACGAATTTGAAGGAGTAGGCCAGCGCCGCCCAACTGAAAAAGGTGACGGCGCCGCGCTCGACACCAGCCTCGCGCAGCCACAGCGATAGCGTCGAAAAAATCAAAGGAAAAGGTATCCCGGCGCTGACGCCCAAAGCCAGCATACCGGCCAGGACTGGATTCGTCCAGGATGTGAGGCTCTGCCGCCATGACGGCGGGACGCTGTCTGGCATTTCTTGTCTTTTCCAGGCTAGGGAAGTATGGTGGACAGTCTACGACCAGTTCTGTCCGAAAACCGGCGAATTTCTCATTCATACCCAGGCGATTCAGCCGCGACAAGGTTTTTTATGACTCTGCGCATTTTCAATACCCTGACCGGTAAAAAAGATCCAATCAAACCCCTGGAAGCCGGCCATGTCAAATTGTATGTCTGTGGTATAACCTCTTATGATTATTGCCATATCGGTCACGCCCGTTCGGCTTTGGTTTTTGACATGCTGGCCCGTTATTTACGCTTTTCCGGCTTGAAAGTGACCTATGTTCGCAATTTTACCGATATCGACGATAAAATTATCAAGCGCGCCGCCGAAAAAGGCGTGCCTTGGGATGAATTGGCCCGGCGTTTCATTGACGAGTTTTATACCGATATGGACGCCTTGGGAGTGCTGCGCCCGGATATCGAGCCGAAGGCCACCGAGCATATCGCGGAAATGCTTGACATCATAGAAAATCTTGTCGAGCAAGGTGTGGCCTATCCCGCCGGTGGCGATGTCTTTTTCGCTGTTGATGCCTTTCCACGGTATGGCAGGCTATCGGGCCGCCAGTTGGCCGATATGCAGGCCGGGGCTAGGGTTTCAGTGAATGAAGTGAAGAAAAATCCGATGGATTTTGTCCTGTGGAAGGCCTCAAAACCAGGCGAGCCGAGCTGGCCGAGTCCCTGGGGGTCAGGCCGGCCCGGCTGGCACATCGAATGTTCGGCCATGAGCCGAAAATATCTGGGGCAAACCTTTGATATTCACGGTGGTGGCCAGGATCTGATTTTCCCGCACCACGAAAACGAAATTGCCCAAAGTGAGGC
>JAIRRG010000132.1 GCA_031256095.1 Desulfobulbaceae bacterium | reverse complement strand
CCGGTCATGGCGTCAGCGACAAACAGAATCTCCGACAAGGGTACCGCCGCCTTGATGTCGGCCAGTTCCCGCATCAGCGCTTCGTCGACATGCAGGCGTCCGGCGGTGTCGATGAGGATGGTATCGCAGCGTTTCTCTTGGGCGGCGGCCACGGCCTGACGGCAAATATCCACCGGTTTCATCGCCGCGTCGGCGGGATGCACCGGCACCGCCAGCCGTTCACCGAGAACCGTCAACTGCTCAATGGCCGCTGGCCGATAAACGTCGGCTGGAACCAGATAGGGATGGCGGCCTTTTTCTTTCAAAAGACGGGCCAGCTTGCCGCAGGTGGTGGTTTTGCCGGAACCCTGCAAGCCAGCCATCATGATTATTACCGGCTGATGGCCATCCAGCCGCAACGCCTCGGTGACGCCGCCGAGAAGACGGACCAACTCGTCGTGAACGATTTTTACAACCTGTTGCCCCGGTGTCAGGCTTTTCTGGACCTTGGTGTCAACCGCTTTCTCACTGACCGTCGCGATGAATTCCCGGACAATCGGCAGACTGACATCGGCTTCCAAGAGGGCGACACGCACTTCCCGCATCGCTTCCTGGATGTTTTCTTCCGTCAGGATTCCCTGGCCGCGCAGTTTTTTGAAGGCCGATTCCAGCCGGTCGGTCAGATTCTCAAACATATTTGCCGGATTTCGCTTCAGGTTGAGGGATGGATGAATGGGTCAGCGCGAAAAAACAAAGACCAAGCTTTCTACAGGTTGACGGTTTTTTTGTCAAGTCCGACGATAATCTCGTCGCCTATGGCGGTGCCGAGAGCCGGCTGGGCTTTTTTACGCTGACCTTGTTATCAGCCAAACCCCGAAACAAATGACAACGATGCCCAGCAAGCGGGTTAGGCTCATATTTTCTTGAAAAAAAAGCCAGCCGGCGCAGGCGGTGACGATATATCCCACCGAAAGAAATGGATAAGCGTAGCTCACTTCAACTCTGGATAAGACCAACAGCCAGATGCCGACACTGATCACATAACAAAATAATCCTGTCCAAATGTAGGGATTAGTGGCGACCGCGAAAAAGACGTGACCGATATTCTGGGCCACAAAGTCAAAATAGCCGATCTGGCGCATACCCTGCTTCAAGGCCAATTGGGCGGCGGCATTCAAAAAAACACCAAAAAGAATAAGATACAAATACATTGTCATCTCGCTGTGTTCCAAATTGGGAGAAACAATAATTGCCGGGCAACTGTCAAACCGGCGATGCAACGGCCTGGCAAAGCCGCCTGGGTTTTAACGTGGCGACCAGGTCCAGCATAGATAAGAGCGACCGGCTAAAAGCGGACAATCTCATATCCTTCCTTGCCATTGCGCTCTTGACTGCTTGGCGGCGGCAATTTATCCCGCCATCGCCCATAGTTTTCGACCCTGGCGACGACAACCGTTTTGCCGCGATTTTGTTCGATCAAGGCGCTTGCCGACTTAAAATCGAGCAATCTCGCCTTGGCGTCCGGATAGCCAAATCCATATGCCAATTCGCCAGGATAGCCGAGTACATAGATATTATCTCGCCGCAGATACCAAGAGACGGCGCCCGCTGAATCTGAATCGGCGATGACGATATCATCTTTTGTGATGGTTGCGCGGTTTTTTGCCAAGATTGGGCCTGGGCACTTCACTTCTGTCGTCTGAGGCGGCAGCAGGTAATGGAGGGTGAAGTAGATGAAAATCAAGGCGATTCCGGAAAAAACAATTTTGCTTTCTGGCCGTTTCCCTTGATACGACCAGTAGCAGCAGAAGAGAGAGCAAAATAGGCAAACGATGATGACAATGGCTTCCCAGGATTGGTCGTATAGCTGGTTGAAGCCATGAAAACCAAAGAATTGCAGGAGCGGCAAGGCAATGATGGCGATCGCCAACAGTAGGCCATTGATGGCGACGCCGGTTTGAAACAGCTTGCTTTGGCCGTTGTGCCGTAAGAGATGCAGCAAGCCAAGGCCCATAAGAATGGCAAAAGGAGGAAAGCAAGGCAGGATATAGGTGAGCAATTTCCCCTTCGATAACGAGAAAAACAGGAGGGGAATAAGCATCCAGCACAGACAAAACTTGAGTAACCCGGACAATTCCGGTTGCTCGCGCCACAGTCTTTTTATGCCAACGGCGGCGGCGGGAATTGTCAATGTCCATGGAAAGACCATGCCTGGCGCCGTCAAAAGGAAAAACCAAAAGGATTGTTTGTGTTGGGCATCATTGGCGGCAAAACGCCGGATATGCTCGTTCCAGAAAAAGAAATTCCAAAAATCAGGTTCCTGCAGGTGCACGCGCACCGACCAGGGCAGGGCCACCAACACGGCAACGACAATCGGCAGCCAGCCTAAGCGCAGGATATCGGCATAGCGGCGCTGCCAAAAGAGATAGGGCGCCAGCGTCAAGACCGGCACGGCGAAAGCGAGAAATCCTTTGGTCAGGAAAGCCAGGCCGCACAGCAAGCCGGCCATGAGCAACCAGCCCTTTTCTTTGCCGCTGCCTCGGGCTGATTCCGTCGCGTAATAAAAAGCGGCGACACAGGCAGTGAGAAAAAATGAGAACAGGCTGTCCAGCACCGCGGTATTGCCGACCGCGAAGACTTCAACGCTGGCAAGAAAGATGAGGGCAGCGATGGCCGGGACAGTATATTCTTGCCTATCTCCCTCTTTCCGTTGCGCCTTGCCTACGAGCAGAAAAATCAATAAGGCTGACAAGCCGGTCGCCAGCGCCGAAGGCAGGCGCACGGCAAAATTATTTTCCCCGAATAACAGTAAGGAAGCGCCATGCAGCCAATAGCCCAACACCGGTTTTTCAAAATACTTCAGGCCGTTAAAATGGGGGACAGTCCAGTCTCCCGTAGCGATCATCTCGCGCGGAATTTCCGCGTACCGTGGTTCATCGGGAACAAAAAGATCGCGCGCTCCCAAAGGGACAAGATAGGCAAGGACATAAAAAGACAGCAGCAAAAGGGCATAGACAAGCTGACCTTGCCGTTTCTGTTGCCGATTGACGTCATTCACAGAGGGCATTCTCCAGATATTTCTTGCTAAGAACCGTCGCCCGTTTCTTGCCAAGCCAGCCAGCCATCTCGGCCGGGAAGCGTTTTTTGCCCGATGCCAGCCTCGGGGATGGTGGTGGCCCGGTTCAGTGTCTGGCCAAGGGGTTCAAAGGTAATTCCTCGCCTTTCCGCCTTTTCCAGAAAATCCGCAAACATATCGAGGCATCCCACCCCTTCCACCTCGGCGTGGATGGTCAGGACGTTGCAATGATCAGGCTTGATTCTCGCCAACAGATGCTCATTGTACTCTTGCGGAGTGCAGGTGGCGCCGATCAGTTCATCGTAGGTGGGCAAGGTGGTCGGCACCTGAACATGCTGAAATCGCCGCCCCGGCACGACGGGTTGAAAAGGGGCCGAGCCACGGCAATCGGATTGAAAACGAAAGGCAAACCGGTCGAGAACCGCCAAGGCATCGGGGGTGACGCGCCAGGCGGGCGCGGCAAAGCAATCTGGAGGCTTGCCCAGTATCTGGGCAAGCGCGTCGTATCCTTTGCCAATTTCGGCCAAAAGCGCCTGCTGATTGAGACAGGTCAGCCGCGATTGCCAGCGGTGATGATCCCAGGCGTGCAGGCCGGTCTCATGGCCATCCTTGGCGGTTGCCCGCATGACCGGCGCGCAGTGTTTGCCGATCTCAGGTCCTGGCCACAACGTTCCGCGCAACAGGATATCCCAGCCGTAGAGGCTGGCGGCCCGGGTTCGCAGCATTTTAAGAAAAAACTGGGGCCGCGCCAGGCGCCAAAGATGACGGCCCATGTTGTCCGGCCCGACCGAAAAAAAGAAGGTGGCCTGGATGTGATGCCGGGCAAAAAGGGCGAGCAGGTTGGGCACGCCTATGCGGGTCCCGCGCAGGGTGTCAACATCGACGCGCAGGCCGACACGGCTCATGCCAGCACCGAGCCACCGATATCGCCCAGGAAATAATCCAGGGTGGCGCTGACCGATTGCTCAAGCGGCACCACCGGCTGCCAGCCGAGGATGGTCTTCGCCTGGCGGATCGATGGCCGCCGATGCTGCACATCCTGGTAGCCTTTGCCGTAGAAAGCCCGCGCCTCAATGTATTGGACGCCGCCGTCCGGCGGGAAATGCTGGCGCAGCGGATGGGCGGCAAATTTCTTGCGCAGGATGTCGGCCAACTCGCGCATACTGTATTCATTTTCCGGATTGCCGATATTGAAAATCCGTCCGTTGCAGCGTCCGTCCTTGTTCTCGATGATTCGGAACAGGCATTCGACGCCGTCCTGGACATCGGTGAAGCAGCGTTTCTGCCAGCCGCCATCAACCAGGCGGATGGGGGTCCCTTCCACGAGGTTCAAAATAAACTGGGTGATGACGCGGGAGCTGCCGATGCGCGCCGACTGAAGCGAATCGAGCTTGGGCCCGACCCAGTTGAACGGGCGAAACAGGGTGAAGGGCAGGTTCTCGGTGGCGCCGTAGGCCCAAATGACACGGTCGAGCATCTGTTTGCTGCAGGAATAAATCCACCGCTGCTTGTGGATGGGGCCAAGGACAAAATTGGAGCGCTGCTCATCAAACTCGTCATCCTGGCACATGCCATACACTTCCGAAGTGGACGGAAAAACCAAGCGCTTGCCGTACTTGGCGCAGTAACGGACAATCCGCAGATTTTCCTCAAAATCGAGTTCAAAGACGCGCAGCGGATTACGGACATACTCAATTGGCGTGGCAATGGCCACCAGCGGCAGGATGACATCGCATTTGCGGACGTGGTATTCAATCCATTCCCGCATGATCGAGATATCCCCTTCGGTAAAATGAAAATCAGCCTGGCCGATCAGATGCTGAATGCTACTCGTGCTCAGATCCATGCCGTGCACCTCGTAACGGCCTTCGGCCAGCAGCCGTTCGCTGAGATGGTTGCCGATGAAACCGTTAACGCCGAGGATGAGGACATGTTTTTTGCGCTGACGCTCGCCGATATTCATGCTTAAGTTGCCTAAGCGCATACCGACCGACAGGTTCATCTCTTCGGCCAGGCGGCTGCCGGGCAGATACAATCCATTTTCGACCTGACCAAACTCGACGGTGACGGCGTCTTGGCCGCAGGCGATGACCAGAGGATTGATGGATATCACGGTTCCCGGCGCTACATCCTCTGAGTGCCGCGTGATGGCAACCTGCCACAGGATGCACTTTTTGTTGACCAGATAGCTAAAGGCGCCGGGATAGGGTTTGGTGACAGCGCGGACAAGATTACGAACCGCTGTGGCGCTCTTCCGCCAGTCAATCTCTCCATCCTGCGGCCCTCGTCCCCCGTAATAGCTGGCCTGCTCCTGGTTTTGCGGGATGCGGGCGTTGCTGCCAGTTTTGATCTTCGGCAACTGCTCGTCGAGCAGCGCCGCCGCCGCCCGCTCCAATTTGCCGTAGAGGGTTAGGGCGGTATCGGCATCATCAATCGCAACACTCTTCTGGCCGATGATATCGCCGCCATCGGGACGTGGGGTCATGTAATGCAGGGTGACGCCGGTTTCCCGCTCGCCGCCGATCAATACCCAGTTGACCGGGCATCGCCCCCGGTAACGGGGCAGCAGCGAGCCGTGCAGATTGATGCCGCCGGCCGGGACAATGGCTAAAATCTCGGCGCTCACCATCTGGCGGTAATAAAACGAGAACAGAATATCCGGTTGCATCTCCCGGATTTTCTCGACCCATAGCGGATGGTTGATATCCTCCGGGGCGTACACGGCGATATTATTGGCGGCGGCCAGTTCCGCCACCGAATCAAACCAGACCTGTTCCTGCGGATCGTCGCGGTGGGTGAAGATGGCCTGGATCTCGTATCCATGCGCCAACAAGGCCCTGATGCTAGCGCATCCGATGTTGTGATAGGCTAAGACGACTGCTTTCATTGCATACTCCTAAAATCGTTGTTCAAAAATGTGATGCTACAATACCTTGGTGGAGGTGGGTGACTTCCAACCCAGCCCAATGACTTTTTGCTTGATCCCATTTGGTTCCCATGTAGGGACCCGACCATATATAGCGGTCTCCACTTTTCCCTACATGAGATACGCGGTCAGTTCCGCTAAAATCAGCTCTGATGATTCATTACGTATCGCGCATTTATTCGCCCAACTCCTTCCAGGATGCAAGGTATCCCATTTAGACCGCATTCCTTCATAGCGCCCTTTACCAGGATCATGATTTCCAAATCCATCAATAAGTTTATTCCAGACCGGCGCGAACTTGGCAATCAACAACGACTCGCCTAATGGGATCCAAATATCGTCCACCACCAGGAAACGACAAAAGAAATCCTCTATCTTCAGATTTTCCGCTGAATGTAAACTTTCCACGTGTTCTTGTAGGCGTTTGTACAAAGATGGGCCAGGTTCGGCGTCTAGACCGAAATTGCCTTTCCGCGCGCCAGGTGGAACGGCTTTCCCCACATAGATGGGAGATTGAAACTCGCCATTCTTATTTTTCTCCGCTAAGGGTTTGTAAGCCCTAAAATCTCCCGTGTAGTAGATGGCGTATATTCCCGCGCCTATGAACGGTCGCAGCCCGTTCATGGGATGCGTGACGCTTGCCAGCAAAGCGTCCGCCACGCTACCACCAATATTCATTTTATCGAGAGGATTGTAGGGTATTATATCCATCAGGCGGCCCGCTTCATCTTAGCTGTAAGTCGTTTAGCTTCGGCTTCAAGCAATTTCTCAGCGATACTGCCCGCCATAATGCGGGCCAAAGTTACTGGAACGGCATTGCCAAGTTGGCGCATGGTCTCCGTCCAAGAACCGTGGAAAACATAGGTATCGGGGAAGGCTTGTAGGCGGGCGGATTCCCGGACTGTAAAATACCGTACTTGGCCAGTCGGCATAACCAGCATGTTTTCTCCACCAGGTACGCCGTGGTCGCCCGCTTTGAGTGTTTTGGCGGGCAAATCGAGAGGACTGCCGGTATGCCCCGCATAAACGCGCGCTCCAGGTTGGAAAAAATGATTGCTGTGTAGCGCGGTGGCGTTTTTATCTTGCGGGTCGGACAGACCTTGCAGCGCATCGCGCACGGTAAGCCACGGTTTATCCAAAAAAGCGACCTTCACGCCGCGAAGCTTTTCAATGCGCGCTTTATGCTTGCTGTCCAAGATATTATTACGTGATTTCCGAGTTACCTTGTGCCGCTCCCAATATTCACCACTTATCCATTGAGCATATAGCAAGCCATCCAAGGAGTGGGTTGTTTCAGGAAAAGACCAACGGACACCCAAATCGTGACGGAAACCCACAATAAGCACACGCTCCCGGCGCTGTGGAATGCCATAATCAGCGGCGTTGACCACGCGGCAAACCACATCGTAAGCACATCCCCGTATTCCGCCAGAAGTCTTTTCTTTTTCCAGACGGGCAAGGTGTTCGATCCAGCTCTCTTTAGATGAGCGCACCAATTCAGGATAACTCAGTTGCAGAATGGTATATTGTAAATAGTTGGCGAACGCGTCCCTCGTAAGCCCTTTGACGTTCTCCACAAGGAAGGCTTTGGGCCTCAAACGTCGAATGATATCAATGGTAGCGGGGAACATATCCCGTTTGTCGGAGTGGGCTTTGTGTTTACCGCCCAAGGAAAAGGGTTGGCAAGGTGGGCCACCGGCCACTAAATCAACACTGTTGATAGTGGAAAAGTCGAATAGACGCACATCCCGCTCGTGTAAAGGCCAATCCGTTACCAGCGGGTTTTGCCGCTGCTGGTTTTCGCGGATGGTATCGCAAGCCCATTTGTCCCACTCTATGACCGCATCATGGTTAAAACCGGCCAAAGACACCCCTAACGCCAGTCCTCCGGCTCCAGCGAACAACTCAACAGATTTCATCGGCATATCCCGTGCTTATTCCCGTCCCACATCCTCAAGAAAGGCGCGAATAATTTCTTGTAAAGCGATTTTATCTTGAAGCATACATTCCCAAATAACTAGGATTTTCCAATTCTTTTCTCGCAAAATGGCTTGATTCCTTATGTCGCGCTCCCGGTTGCTTTCCAACTTCGGAAGCCAAAAATCAAGGCGGGATTTGGGCAACCGTTTACCATTCGGGCAATCGTGCCGGTGCCAGTAACAACCATGCACAAAAATCACAGTGTGGTACTTAGATAATACAATATCCGGCTTCCCTGGAAGGTCTGTCCTCTGAAGCCTGAATCGATAACCCATGTGATGCAAAAGAGAACGCACCGCTCTTTCCGGCTTCGTGTCGCGTCCTTTCA
>JAIRRG010000083.1 GCA_031256095.1 Desulfobulbaceae bacterium | reverse complement strand
GCTCCCCAGCCTGACCAACATGGTTGTTGAAGCCGCCAGCGAGCTGTCAAAAAAGCTCGGGTCATCCATTTGAAATTTACCGCCGGCCTCCCCGGTTTCCTGGAGAATGTTATGCCCTTTCCCATTGATCTTGGCGGCTACCAGCCGCTGACCTTTTCCCTTGCCGAAGAAACTTTGGGCGCTGCCAAACGGCAAACGCTTACGGCCAACCTTGCCCTCGCCCGCGACAGCCTGATTTTTTTCACAGCCCTGGCCAACGCCAAGGGCCTGGGCGGCCACACCGGCGGCGCTTACGACATCGCCCCGGAAATGCTGATTATTGACGCCTTCATCAAGGGCGGAGCACCAGTTGTGCCCATTTATTTCGACGAGGCCGGACACCGGGTGGCCATGCAGTATCTGATGGCGGCCTTGAACGGTTACCAAAAACACGAGTCGCTTTTGCACTACCGCGAGGCCGGCTACGGCCTGTACGGCCATCCGGAACGGGAGGACAAGGCCGGGGTGTTCTTTTCCTCCGGTCGCCTCGGTCATATGTGGAGCTATGTCAACGGCGTCGCCGAAGCCAATCCCGGCAAAAGCGTCGTCATGTTCGGCAGCGACGGCGCCCAGATGGAAGGCAACGACGCCGAGGCGGCCCGCTACGCGGTGGCCCGTGGCCTGAACGTCAAACTTTTGCTTGATGACAACAATGTCACCATAGCCGGGCATCCGAAAGACTACATGCCTGGCTATGATCTAACAAAAACATTGAATGGCCATGGCCTCACGGTCAACGACGGCGATGGTGAAGACCTCAACGATCTTTACCACCGCATCCGCCAGGCGCTGATGACGCCAGGCCCGGTGGCCCTGGTCAACCGTCGCCAGATGGCGCCTTCAGTGCCAGGAATCGAAGGGTCGCCGAAGGGCCACGACGTCATCGCGGTGAACCTGGCCGTCGAATACCTGAAAGCTCGCGGCCGTCATGAGGCGGTGGCCATGCTCGAAGGCGCGGCGCCGATAAAAAACAAAATTACCTACCAAGGCAGTACTCCGGAAACCGGCAAATGCCGCGACGAGTTCGGTAAAATCATCTGCGGTCTGCTTGCCAAGATGGACAAACCGGAAGAGAAAGTTTTGGTCGTTGATTCCGACCTCGAAGGCTCGTGCGGCCTGCACCACATCCACAAACAGTTTCCCGGCCTGTACGTTGTCGCCGGTATCATGGAGCGCAACAACTATTCGGTGGCTGCCGGTTTCGGCTCGGAGCCGGGCCGTCAGGGCATTTTCGGCACCTTTGCCGCCTTCCAGGAGATGCTGATCTCGGAAATCACCATGGCACGACTGAACGGGGCCAACGTGCTGGCCCATTTTTCCCATTCCGGCGTCGATGACATGGCCGACAACACCTGCCATTTCGGCATCAACAACTTCTTCGCCGACAATGCCCTGGCCGAAGGCGACACGACGCGGCTGTATTTCCCCGCCGACACCTTGCAACTCAAGGCCATGCTAAACCGCGTTTTCGACGATCCCGGCCTGCGTTTCATCTACAGCACGCGGTCGGCGACGCCTTTCATCTTGGGTAAGGATGGCGAAAAATTCTTCGGCGAAGGCTATGTTTTCGAGCCAGGTAAAGATGAACTGATCCGTGAAGGAAAAGTGGGCTATATCGTCAGCTACGGCGAGATGCTCTATCGGGCGCTGGACGCCGTCGAGACCATGCGGGCGGCGGGCCTTGATGTTGGTCTCGTCAACAAACCGACCTTGAACGTCGCCGATGACAGGATGCTGGCCAAAATCGGCGCCGCCAAGGCGGTGCTGGTGGTCGAAAGCCAAAATGAGAAAACCGGCCTGGGCAGCCGTTTCGGCACTTGGCTTCTGGAACGGGGATTGTCGCCCAAACTGAAAACCATGGGCAGCGAACGTCTTGGCTGCGGTGGTCTCGGCGAACAGATCAGTAATCAAAACCTGACTCCACAAGACATTGCCGCCGCCATGCACACCCTCGTGGCATAATCTGGGATAGTCAGATGCCTCCGACGGCTGTGTTGGCGATGTTTTTTTTGTCGGCCCTGCTGCTGGCTTTGGCCCCAGGCCCGGACAACCTGTTCGTGCTGGCGCTGTCGGCGCAACATGGCAAAAAGGCCGGACTGGCCGTGACCGCCGGTCTCTGCACCGGCCTCATCGGCCATACCATCGCTGTCGCCTGTGGCGTCGCCGCCTTGATCATGGGCTCGCCCGTGGCGGGTGAGGCGCTGAAATACTGCGGCACCGCCTATCTGCTCTGGCTTTCCTGGTTCAGCTTCCGCGCCGGGGCCAGCGAAGCGGCGGCGGAAACGCCCAGCCTGCCCGCCGCCCGCCTCTATGGGCGCGGCATCATCATGAACATCACCAATCCCAAGGTGCTGGTCTTTTTTCTCGCCTTTCTGCCGCAGTTCGCCAGCCCAAAATACGGGGCGATGGCGCCACAATTACTGATTCTTGGCTTTTTATTTATCGCCGCTACCATTATTATTTTCGGAATTATCAGCCTCTTGGCTGGAAGCTTGGGCGAGCGGTTGAAGACGTCCAGGCGGGCGCAGCTTGTTTTGAACCGGTTGGCGGGGACGCTGTTCGCGGCCCTAGCTATCAAACTGGTCCTATTCAGAAACTAAAAGGAGAATACCATGGCAGGACTAACTGATTTGTTAGGCTCGTTGTTGCAGGGCGGCATGGCCCAGAATTCGCAGCAAACGGGCGGCGGCGGGTTAAACGATATTATCGGTGGCCTCGGCCAGATGCTGGGCGGGGCCGGCGGCGGGCAGCAAGGCGGCGCCGCTGGCGGTTTAGGCAATGTCCTGGGCGGCATCGCCGGTAATCGGACGACCATGGGCGGTTTGGGAGCATTGGCCGGGGCGATCATGGGCGGCGGCGCCCGAGGCGCCGTCGGTGGCGGCGCTCTCGGTATGCTGGCCTCTTTGGCGATCTCGGCCCTGCAAAACGCCGGGCAGACGCCGTCACAGACGCCACATGCCTTGCTTGACGCCGAGACGCCAGAGCGGCAAGCGGCAATGGAAGCCGACGCCACGATCATCGTCAAGGCGATGATCAATGCCGCCAAAGCCGATGGCGTTATCGACCAGCAAGAGACTGAAAGAATCTTCGGCAAGCTGGAGGAAGACGGCTTGCACGACGAGGGGAAACAGTTTTTTCTGGCTGAAGCGGGCAAACCGATGGATACAGAGGAGCTTGTCACCGCCGCCCAAGGCCGTCCGGAACTGGCCGCTCAAATCTACGCGGCTTCACTCTTGACCATCGACGTGAACACGCCAGAGAACGCCGCCTATCTGCGCGACCTCTCTACCCGCCTCGCTTTAGCGCCGCAAGTGACGGCGCATATTGAACAAAGCCTGGGAATCCAGGGGATATAAAAAAAGACAAGAAGGGTTCGATTCATGTGTCTCTTGGGGGCAACGCATTCCCGTGTATTATTATGCAGGATGCCTGATGTTGTCGCCAAAGGAAGACACATGAACCGGTCTCTTTTTTGTCGCCATAGCCAGCGGTGTGATTTCGGCGGCTTAAAGAGCCGACACGATTTTCAAGGCAAAGGGAAAGTCGGAATTTAAAACCGTTTCCCCCTTTGCTGTTTGCTGAGCGCTCTTCTTCGCTCGACACCGCACCGACAAGAACGCTCAATGTCTGAATAACACTTTATTCAGTTTATAAACCAAAACTTATATAGTAGTCCCTGTCGTTGCGAGGAACATAGCGACGAAGCAAGCCATCTTTTCAATTTTTACCACAATATTGATTGCTTCGCTTCGCTCGCAATGCCCGTTAAAGGGAACAGTCAATAGGCGATTTGAAAAGCTTTGGCCTGATCGAAGGTTTCCTGACGGACAATGATTGCGTACATAATGTTCAGTAG
>JAIRRG010000019.1 GCA_031256095.1 Desulfobulbaceae bacterium | reverse complement strand
CGACGGCGCCCACGAACATCCGAGCCAAAGCCTGCTCGACATCATGACAATCATGGAGCACAAGGGTGATGTCTCCGGGCTGAAAATCGCCATCATCGGCGACATCGCCCACAGTCGCGTCGCTGGCTCGAACATCCGTGGCTTTGCCAAACTGGGGGCCAAGGTCTTCCTGGCCGGGCCGAAAACTTTCATACCAGTCGGCGTCGAAGCACTGGGAGCGACCGTCTGTCGCACCGTTGACGAGGCTGTGGACGGGGCCGATGTGGTCATGGCTTTACGCATCCAGCGCGAGCGGATGAACGACCCGCTCATCCCCAGCCTGCGCGAATACGCCCAACGCTACGGTCTCAATGACAAGTTGTTGCGGCGGGCCAAACCAGAGGCCATCGTCATGCATCCCGGCCCGGTCAACCGTGGCGTCGAGATGAATCCCGATGTCGCCGACGGTCCGCGCTCGGTGATTTTGCAGCAGGTAGAAAACGGCGTCGCCGTGCGCATGGCCTTGCTCTATCTGGTGATGGCTGGTCATGGAGGACAGGAATGAACCTGACCGTGTTGAAAAATGGCCGGATCATCGACCCAGCGACGGGGCGCGACGACTGTGGCGACCTGTGGATGGCCGATGGCCTGATCGCCGCCGCCATGGCCGAAATCCCGGCTGGCGCCGAAGTGATTGATTGCCAGGGAAAGTGGATTGTCCCCGGCCTCATCGACCTGCATGTCCACCTGCGCGAGCCGGGCCAGGAATATAAAGAAACAATCGCTTCCGGGACGCTGGCGGCGGCGGCCGGTGGTTTTACCGCCGTTGCCTGTATGCCGAACACGCGCCCGGTCAACGATAACGCGGCCGTGACGCGGGCCATTTTGGAAAAGGCTCAAAACTGCCCGGCCCGGGTCTGGCCGGTGGGCGCGGCCAGTGTTGGCAGCGATGGCAAGAACTTGGCCGAATACGCCGAGATGAAGGAAGCGGGTATTGTCGCCGTCACCGACGATGGCCGCCCGGTTGCCGACAGCCAGTTGATGCGCCGGGCCTTGGAATACGCCGACAGCCACGGCCTGCCGCTGATGTCGCACGCCGAAGAAATCAGCCTGTCGCAAAACGGCTGTATGCACGAGGGCCTGGTCTCAACCAGGCTCGGCCTGCGCGGCATCCCGGCGGCGGCGGAAAGCGTCATGATCTACCGCGACGCCGCCCTGGCCGAACTGACCGGGGCGCGGCTGCACATCTGCCATGTCAGTTGCGAGGCGTCTCTGGCCGTCATCCACCTGGCCAAGGCGCGAGGCGTCAAGATTACCGCTGAAACCGCGCCCCATTATTTCACGTTGACCGACGAAGCGGTGGCTGGCTACGACACCAACGCCAAGATGAACCCGCCGCTGCGCTCGGAAGCCGACCGCCAGGCCATCCGCGCCGCCCTTGCCGACGGGACGCTGGACGCCATCGCCACCGACCACGCGCCGCATTCGATACTGGAAAAAGAGGTGGAATTCAACCTGGCGGCCAATGGCATCATCGGCCTGGAAACGGCGCTGCCGCTGGCCCTGGCTCTGGTGCGCGACGGCCTGATTTCGCCGATGCGCCTGGTTGAATTGATGAGCGTAAATCCGGCCAGGATTATAGGCGTTGCCGGCGGCACGCTGGCTGTTGGCGCCGTCGCCGATGTCACGGTTATCGACCCGGAAAGCCGCTTCGTTTTTGACGCGGCGGCCAATCATTCGAAAAGCGCAAACTCACCATTTTGGGGCTGGCAACTGCAAGGCCGGGCCATAAGCACGTATATGGGCGGGCGGTTGGCTTGGGAGCTGCAGGAGTGATACTTTTCCCTCTTTCTCATGCTAGATGCAACTTTCTATGATGGTGTACCGCAAGGGGCAACGAAGTGTTTATGAATAAGGAAAAGACAGGCCAAATTTCGATAGGTAATATGGAAAGTTCCGGGAATACCGTAATAAAAGGTTCCGGCAATACCGTACAGAATTTTAACTTGCCGCCAAAAGATGATCGGGAGAGCAAAGGGCATAGAAGGTTCAACACTAAGATAGCTATTTGTGCGTTGCTGTTTACCGCAATTATCGCATTGTATCCTGTAGCGCGTGATTTTGGATGGATTACCCCAGACCTGAGAAATGTTGCTAGATTTGAACCACAACTGCCTGGCCGAAAGGATACTCCCAGTCCGCCCAAGTTTGATGACGACACGACCCGCAAAGCCCAACAAATGCTCAGCGATAAAGCTAAAGGAAAAACGGTTTCTGACAATAATATTCGTTGGAGCAAGGCAATTGTAGCACATAATCAAAGCGATTGGACAGAAGCCCTACCTCTGTGGCAAGATATTTTACGAGACAATCCTGATAATCGTAAGGCACTTGTCAGCGCGATCGTGGCCGCAAACGCTCTTGCAAATGCAAAACCCGCAGGGCCAGAAAAGACAACACTCCTGGACATTGTCATAACATATAGCAAAAACTTGTTTGAGATGCCTAAGGCTGAGTCTGAAGAGCGCGCCGGTGCTGCAAGCAATTTGATCTATGCATACAGCCAAACCGATAATCTTGATGAGGCACGGAAGATTTATGAGGCCATGGGCAGCTTGGGAGATTCGGAAACCATAAAAGAATCACGCACTACGGCTGGGTGTATTTTGATTGATGCATACTGTAAAATTGGAAAGCCTGATACAGTCTGGCAGATTTACGACGATATGCGCGAGTTGGGAGATTCGGAAATCATAAAAGAATTACGCGCTCAGGCTGCGAGTAATTTGATCGATGCATACCGTAAAACTGGGAAGCTTGATACAGCTCGGCAGATTTATGACGGTATGCGCGAGTTGGGAGATTCGGAAATCATAAAAGAATTACGCGCTCAGGCTGGGTTTCTTTTGATATGCGAATACATATGCGGATACAGTGCCTCACGCTTTGCGAATTCACGAACCATTAATACCAAAAATATCTCTGAGGCACGAGCGATTTTCGAAGTTATGCCCAACAGTGATTCGGAATCAGTTCAGAAATGGCGCGCCATGTCTGCGGTGGAGTTGGTAGCCACGTACCTCGTCGCGGCCAAAAACCTCCCCGCAGCGCGAGAGATTTTTCACTTCATGCCAGTTTTGGGCAATTCGGAGGTCATAAAATACCGGAAACGAGCTGCCGACTATATAAAGAAATTTGAACAAACAGGCCATCTTGAAGTCTTAGACAGCACTGAGTGAATACATAAATTTATGAGTCACTAATTAACTTGAATTGCTATACTGTCTGCCCATTAAATTTAGTCATCTATCATGTATCAGCACGGTAGGATGGGTTGAGCGTAGCGAAACCCATCAACGCAAGCTCTATCATGAGACGATGACATCCTATCGGCGCAATTTCGTTCCCGGCGGGAGTTTCTTCTTCACAGTTAATCTGGCAGAGAGGAAACGTTCGCTTTTGACCGATCACATCGCCTTGTTGCGTGAGGCGTTTCGTGAGATACGGCAGCGGCATCCGTTTACGATCGACGCTATTGTCATTTTGCCAGACCATCTTCACACCGTTTGGACGATGCCTACGAGAGATGCCGATTTCGCAACCCGGTGGCGTTTGATCAAATCCGCGTTCTCTCGCCATCTTGCCCACGGAGAACGAATTTCGCCGAGCCGTTTGGCCAAGGGAGAGCGAGGCATCTGGCAGCGGCGCTATTGGGAACATACCATCAAAAACGAAGGCGATTTCGCACGACACATTGATTATATTCACATCAACCCGGTCAAACACGGATGGGTCAAGCGCGTAAACGATTGGGCGCCATCATCGTTTCATCATTATGTAAAATTCGGCGTTTATCCTGTACATTGGGCTGGCGATCTTGCACAGGATGACGGCCAATTCGGGGAAAGAGTTTAATCCTGGATGGATTGATGGGTTTTAATTGATGGGTTTCGCTCCGCTCTACCCATCCTACCGGGTTACCGGGCTTTGTTCCTCGTAATGACCGACAGATAGAGTCTCA
>JAIRRG010000128.1 GCA_031256095.1 Desulfobulbaceae bacterium | reverse complement strand
GCTTCCGCCACGCTTCGCTCGCGGCAGGCTTACTTCGTTCCTCGCAACGACAGGGCTACTCTATAAGTTTTGATTTATAAATCGAATAAGTCGCTCACGCCAAAAATCGTCGAAAGCTGGAATTTTCTGGCCGTTAAAACAGCTTTTCACTATCAAGCAGCAGCGTCACCGGGCCGTCGTTAACCAGCGTCACCCGCATCTCGGCCTGAAAAATACCTTCGGCCACTTCAAGCCCTCGCTCGCGCAGGCGGTCAATCACCGCCGCATAAAGCTGGCGCGCCAGTTGCGGCGGCGCGGCGGCGGCAAAGCCGGGACGGCGTCCCTTGCGGCAGTCACCGTAGAGGGTAAACTGCGACACAACCAACACGGCGCCGGAAATCTCGGTGACGTCGCGGTTCATCTTGCCGCCGTCATCGGCAAAAATCCGCAGCCCGGCGATCTTGTCAGCCATCCAGGTGGCATCCGCCTCGCCGTCGTTTGGCCCGACGCCCAAAAACACCAGCAAGCCGGAAAGGATGGCCGCCACGGTCTCGCCAGCCACCTCGACCTCGGCCTGACTAACACGCTGAAGAACGGCGCGCATGAAAAACTCCCATTTTTAATGTGGTCTTTTGCTTCATAAACGGCGTCCACGGTGTTATAAAACATTGCCGATATGGGTAAGAGTAGTTGAAACGCCATTCTTTCGCAGGATAATTTCGGCAATGACCATTGACGCTTGGCAAAAACTGTTGGAGAAGATAATAGGCGAAGGTTGGTCCGCTTTTCTGGCCGCCAACCCTGTTGCCGTCGGTGATAGCGCCGCCATCTGGCTGGCAAATTTCGGGCTTTGCTTAACCGTTATCATGCCAAGTTGGCGAATGAGTATCTGGACTAATAAGCAATAATACGAAATGGGAAGCCGCGCGCGGCTGTTCCGTTTCCCCATGTTAACCCTAAAAAGAGGTATGCCATGCGCCGTATCACCGCCGTTCTCCTGTTCTGCCTGTCTCTTTCCCTGGCTGGATGCGGCTACAACGACCTGCAAATGAAGGAAGAATCCGTCAACAAAGCTTGGGCGGATATTGAATCGACGCTGCAACGCCGCGGCGATCTGATCCCCAATCTGGTCGAAACCGTCAAAGGTTACGCCAGTCACGAACGGGAAACCCTGGAAGCGGTGATCAAGGCCAGGGCCGAGGCGACTTCGGTCAAGCTGTCGGCGGAGCAATTGAGCGACCCGGAGGCGATGGCCAAATTTCAGGCCGCCCAAGGCGGGTTGAACACGTCGCTTTCCCGCCTCATGATGGTCGCCGAACAGTACCCCGACCTGAAAGCCAATCAGAATTTTCTTGATTTGCAGACACAACTTGAGGGCACCGAAAACCGTATCAATGTTGCCCGCCAGCGCTACAATCAGGTGGTGGCCGATTTCAACGCCTCGATCCGCCGCTTTCCTGAGAACCTGACCAACAAATTTTTGCTGCATTTGAAACTCAAGGAATATTTTAAGGCCGATGAGGCCGCCAAAGCCGTGCCCAAGGTCAAATTTTAGGCCATGAAGACAATTGTCCTGACGCTGGCGGCGTTCTTTTTGGCCGCGCAGATGGTTTTTGCCGCAACCGCCTCGGCCGAGACCGTCGCCCCAGCCACCGGCCACATCAACGACCGCGCCGGGATGCTCGACGCCACGACGGCGCAGCGGCTGGAAACGTATCTCAGCGATTTCGAGAAGAGCGACTCCACCCAAATCGCCGTCCTGACTGTGCCGACCCTGGGCGGTCAGTCGTTGGAAGAATTTTCTCTGGCCGTGGCCACAAGTTGGGGCCTTGGCCAAAAAGGCAAGGATAACGGGGCGCTACTTATCATCGCCCGCGATGAGCGCCGTATCCGTATCGAAGTTGGTTACGGCCTGGAAGGGCGGCTGACTGATCTCACCGCCGGCCATATCATCCGCGGCGTCATCACCCCCGCTTTCCGCCAGGGTGATTTCGCCGGCGGCATCAGCCGTGGCGTCGAGGCCATGGTCGCGGCTATCAAAGGCGAATACCAGGCTCAGGGTAGCGGCGGGAAAGAGGATTATACCGATACTGCAGCCAGTTTTATCGCTCTCCTCATCATTTCGGGCATCATTGGCCGTACCTTCGGGAGCCACAAACCGCTGGCCGGGCTTGTCGGCGGCGGCGTTGTCTTTTGCCTGGGCCAGACGGTCTTCGGGATCGTCGGCACTTTTTTGCTGCTGATCACGGCGGTGGGCGCCATTGTCAGCTTTCTCATCGCCGCCTTAGGGCCGCTGCCGGTAGGGAATTTCTCCGGGCCGCGCGGCGGTTCCGGGCGGCCCGGCGGTTTTGGCGGTGGATTTGGTGGACTCGGCTGCTTTGGCGGTGGTTTCGGTGGCGGTGGCGGTGGCGGATTCGGTGGATTTGGTGGCGGTGGCGGTGGATTCGGAGGCGGTGGCGCCTCAGGAGGCTGGTGATGGCAAAAAGTCTGGCTGAATCATTTTTCACTGCCGCCGAGTGCCAACAGGTGACGGCGGCGGTGCAAGCGGCTGAAGGAAAAACCTCCGGTGAAATCGTCGTCCTCGTGACATCGGCCAGCCACCACTACCGGCAGGCGGCCACGGTTGGAGGATTTATCCTCAGCCTGCCGCTGGCCCTTCTGGCCATGCCCTGGCTTGGCAAGTTTTTCTGGCTGGGTGGGCAGAATGTCTGGATGTTTCTCCTCTGTCTGATATTTTTTTATCTGCCGCTACGGCTGTTGGTGGCGCGATGGCCCCAACTCAAACGCTTTTTCCTGTTCACGGAACAGGTGGAAGAGGAAGTGAGTGAGGCGGCGATGGCGGCCTTTTATAGCCGCCAGCTCGATACCACCCGGGAACGCAACGGCGTCTTGCTCTTCATTTCCGTACTCGAGCGGCGGGTATTTATCCTCGCCGATCAGGGCGTCAACGACAAAATTGACAGCAAAGCTTGGCGCGCCATAGTCGATGACCTGACCGCCGCCATTCGCCATGGCCAGCGCGCCCCGGCGGTCTGCCGAACGATTGGCGAAATCGGCGCCGCGCTGCGTGCGCATTTTCCCATTCATCCCGACGATAAAAATGAGTTGCACGATCTGATTATTGTACCGTGAATTTTCAGGATTTTGATATGGATATCAACCTTGAGGCGATCCGCGCCTTTTTCGCCGCCGACCGCTTTGCCGCCCTGGTGGGGGTAACGATAGACGCGGTCGGCGAAGACGGCGTCGAATGCGGCATGGCAATCACCGCCGACCATTTCAACTCCACCGGCGGTGTGCAAGGCGGCGCCATCTTCACCTTGGCCGATCTGACCTTTGCCGTGCACTCGAATCTCTGCCTGCTGCGCGGCGAGGCGGTCGGCGTCACCGTTGGCCAGTCCTGCGCCATTTCCTACTTCAAAAGCCCGAAAGGCTCGCGGCTGATCGCCAGATCGACTTGTCTGTCGCATGGCAAAACCATGTCGGTCTACCGCATTGAGGTCATGGATGACCTTGGCAACGCCATCGCCGAGATGCACGGCAACGGCTTCACCACCGGCAAAAAACCAAGAACATCTTCCACCCAAGGGTGAAGAGAGGCTGGGGAGAAAAAATTTGTGAAATATGCCATCAGAACTTTATCGGCGAATAAACATTTCCCATCGAATAGGGCCGTGGTATTGTCCCCAACCCTTGCGGGAGGAGCGATAATGGCACGAACTAAGATTTGAAAGATTTTCGCTGCGTATTGGGTACTCCTCGATCCCGCGTTCCCCACGGACAGAAGACAAAATCCATAAGCGGCGGCCAAAGCCGCATTACGAGTAGTCAATACCACAAACATCAGACCAACACGTCATTGTAAAGAAATCGGAGGGAAATATGTCAGGTTCATGTTCAAGCTCCTGCCCGTCGTCCAGCACCTGTTCTTCGAAAGAAGAGCAGCAGGCGCAGGCGGCTCAGCAAGAAAACGCCATTTCGCGTTCGTTGGGCAAAATCAAACACAAGATTCTCGTCATGAGCGGCAAGGGCGGCGTCGGCAAATCGACGGTCTCGGTCAATCTAGCCCTGGCTTTGGCTAAAAATGGTCACAAAGTCGGCCTGATGGATGTCGATATTCACGGGCCGGATGTCGTGCGGATGCTGAACCTCAAAGGCGCGCTGCAACCGCCGGCAACACCGGACGGCCTGATCGCGCCGCTGCAATACAATGATAACCTCAAGGTGGTGTCGCTCGAATACATGATGAAAGACCGCGATGAGGCGATCATCTGGCGCGGGCCGCTGAAAAGAGAGGCAATCCGCCAGTTTATCGGCGATATGGATTGGGGCAAACTGGATTATTTGATTATCGACGCCCCGCCTGGCACCGGCGACGAGCCGCTGACCGTCGCCCAAACCATTCCGCTGGTCAAGGCGGTGGTTGTCACGACGCCGCAGCAGGTGGCCCTGGCCGATGTCCGTAAATCGATCAACTTCTGCAAGGCGGTGAAGATGGAGATCGTTGGCGTCGTCGAGAACATGTCCGGCCTCATTTGCCCACATTGCCAAGAGGTGGTCGAAGTCTTCAAGAGCGGCGGCGGCGAACAGATGGCCAGAGATTTCGACCTGCCCTTCCTCGGACGTATCCCGATGGATCCGCAGGTGGTTATGGCTGGCGACGACGGCAGGCCCTATCTGTCCACTGCCGCCGACAGCCCGGCGGCCCAGGCCTTCGCCAGTGTCGTCAAAGCCATCGAACTGCGGCTACCGCCCGGCATTCCGTCTGGACCCTTGCCGATGGCTGGCGGTTGCGCTTCCTGCTCGCTCGGTTGAGCGGCGAAGCGGCC
>JAIRRG010000098.1 GCA_031256095.1 Desulfobulbaceae bacterium | reverse complement strand
ATCTTGTCGCGGTCGGCCTCGCTTTGCATGGCCAGCGTCGAAAAAGAGGCGAACATCGGCCGAAAGAGGACACGGAAACGCCGGTAGTGGTCGAATGAGGCGGTGGAAATGCGGCCATTGACCAGTAAGGCCGGAATTTGCCGCCGCCGCAGGCTAAAGAGCAATCCCGGCCAGAAATCGGTTTCAACTTGAATAAAAAGGTTGGGATTAAGGCGGTCGAGAAAGCGCCGCACTGAGGGCAGCCAATCGACGGGAGCGGCCAGGATAAGGTCGGCGACGCCAGCCAGGCTCCTTTTGGCGAAGCTTTCACCGCTTTCGGTGGTGACAGTGACAAGCAAAAAGGCATCGGGGAAGTGTTGGCGAATGGCCCGCGCCAGCGGCAGGGCGGAACTGACCTCGCCGACCGACAGGGCGTGCAGCCAAAGACGCGGCCGATGTGGCGGCGGGGCAAAATTCGTCAGCGCCGCTTGCCAGAATGGTCCTAAGCGGCCACATAAACGCTTGAATTTTTCTGGACGCCGCAGCCGCCAAAACAGCAATGACGGCCAGCCACAGAAAAGGAAAAGTATCTGGGCCAGAAAATACAGCCGCAGCATGAAAATTCCTCCCGACGGAAAAGGGCGAAGGCGGTGAAGGCAATGCTTTCTTCCTGCTTAATTGACAGAGGCGACGCTGTCAATGTTGATGGCCAGCGACGGGTTGCGAGCGGCGGTTGCAATTCTTCTCTTCCTCCGGTTTAATGGCTACTTGTCAAGGCGCGGCGCCGCGCCATCCCGCCATTTTTTTCGCCTACCCACAGCCGGTAGGCCAGCCACTTTCATCTCTTTCATACCATGAGCCAAACCATGCCCGCCAGGCGCCATGTCCTGGCCATCATTTTCGCCGCTTCGCTGATTTTTTCTGGCACTTTGCCACTTTTCGCCGCTGACAACCCAAGCCAGGCTGGGCCGGGGCCAGTGGCAAGTGGCGGTGACGCCAGTCCCACCCAGAGCGCCGCTAGCTTGACCGGTATTTATTCCCTGTCCGCGACCATCCCTGAAGATATGCTCAATTTGCGGGAGAAGCTGGCGTCGTTGCCCGATCCCGCCGCCCTCAGCCAGGAACTGGAGGCCAGCGCCGCCGACATCAAAAAGATGCAGGACGAAGTGGCTTATGCCAAAAGCAGCGAGCAAATGCAATCGGGCCACACCCAGGTGTACGAAGGAGAAATGCAGCGCCTGGCGGCCCGTCTCAAGACGGTCACCGAGTCAGTGCGCCAGGCGGTGGCCGACCTGTCGAAACAACGCCAGACCTGGCTGGGGCGCAAGACCAGCCTCGGCGGCATCCAAGCCGATAGCGGCGCCGGGCCGGACATCGTTCAGGATGAAAAGAAAAATCTTGGCGTCAAAATAGACCAGGCGATCGGCCTGATCGACAAATCGCTGTCGCCCTATCTTGATATCGGACGGCGGGCTGGCGACGCGCAGGCCCAGCTCCAGGAGGTTCAGAATGATCTGCGGAAAATCCAGGAAAAGACCCGCGCCGAAAACATCTCGAAACGCGGCGACTCGGTCTTTTCCTCCGGATTTTATACCCGCTTCAATATCACATTGCTCAAGGAAACCCAGCACAGCGTCAGCAATTTTGTGATCGAACAGCTCGACCTTCTCAGCCAGCAGGGGATGCGCCTGCTGCTGGTCCTTTTGCTCGTGCCGCTCGTTGCCGCCATCCGTTGGTCAAAGCAATTTCACGACGCCGCCTACTGGCTGGCCTTTGCCAATCATCCGCTGGCGACCAGCATCTTCCTGGTTTCCACCGGCATGTTGATGCTCAACAAGGTTTCACCTGACCTTAGCATGTCGCAGGAATGGGGTCTGATCCTGCGTATTGCCAACATATTGGCCGTGATGCGGCTTTTATATGGCGCTGGCCTGCATCCAGACCGTCGCCGCACCCTCAGCCGCCTGGCCCTGTTTCTGGCCGTGGCCTTTCTGTTCATCATCGTTGGCTTGCCGAGAACCTTGCTTTTCCTCTATGTTTTCCTCGTGTCGGCGCTGGCGGCCTGCCTCTATCTCCGTGGGCTTCTGCCGGGTATGCGCGATGGCAGCGACAAAGTTAGCGAGGCGATCCGCAAATCCTGGGGCATCCTGCCGGCCATCGTTCTTGTGGCCGGCCTGGCCGGTTTCAACTATTTTGCCCTCTTCTTTTTCTTCATCGCCTTATCGACCATCGTCTCCATTTTGATGATCTGGATGCTGTTCCGTTTCCATGAGAGCCTTTTTGAACTGGCTCTGTCGCTGATACCGGTGGCGGCCTTCCGCGAAAATCGGGCAATAATCCTTAAAAAAAGCCGGCCGATTCTGCTGTGGGCGCACGGCCTTTTGATGCTGGCGGTCCTGACCGTGGTCTGGCGGTTCTATCCCAACGTTGGGGCGGCAATCGCCGGCGTCAACGACTTTGGTTTCACCATCGGCGATCTCCGCTTGTCACCGGGATTTCTCGTTCTTGTCGTACTGATTTTCTATTCCGGGCTGCTGGTCTCCGAGACCCTCCAATATGTGCTGGTGCGCGGCGTGCTGCCGCGCTACACCAGCGAGATGGGCGTGCGCGTGTCGATTGCCCGCCTGGCCCATTACGTCATCATCGCCCTGACCTTTCTCGTCATGCTTAATGTCCTTGGCTTCAAGCTGGCGCAACTGACCATCGTCGGCGGCGCCTTGGGTGTTGGTATCGGCTTTGGTTTGCAGGCGATCGTCAACAATTTCGCCAGTGGCCTGATACTTTTGTTCGAGAGGCCAATCAAGGTTGGCGACACCATCCGCTTTGGTAGCGATACCGGCGAAGTCAAGGAGGTCGGCTTGCGCGCCACCATCATCCGCACCTATGACAATGCCGAAGTCGTCGTCCCCAATTCGATGCTTATTACCGGTCAGGTTACCAACTGGACGCTGGCCAATCGCCGGGCGCGGCTGAAGGTGCCGGTCGGCGTCGCCTATGGTTCGGATGTGGCCAAGGTCATGGAGATTCTTCTCGCCTGCGCCAACGAGCATCCTGGCGTGCTGTCGGAGCCAAAGCCGACGGTCTTGTTCATGGCCTTTGCCGCCAGTTCGCTTGATTTCGAGCTGCGGGCCTGGCTGCCCGATTATCTTCATTCGGCCGGCATCCTCAGCGAGCTGAATGTCGAAATCGAGAGCCGTTTTAACGAAGCCGGCATCGAAATGCCCTTCCCGCAAAATGACCTGCACCTGCGCAGCATGGATGAAAAGATGGTCCGGCAACTTCGTGGATTGCAAGAGAAAACCACTAAGGATACCAACCAGGAATGAAGCCGGTCGTTGTCATTCCGGTCTACAACCATCCGTCTGTGGCGGCGGTGATTGCCGAAGCCCGCGCCCTCGGCCTGCCCATCATTGCCGTCGATGACGGTTCCGATGCCGAAACGCGGGCGGTTTTAGCCGCTCTTTCTGATATCGTCCTGCTCAGACATGGGAAAAATCAGGGCAAGGGTGCGGCCCTCTTGATGGGATTTACAGCGGCGGTGGCCTTGGGGCATGACGCGGCTTTGACCATTGACGCCGACGGCCAGCACCGACCGGCTGATGGGATAAAACTCCTGGCCGTCGCCGAAAAAGAGCTGGCCTTGGTGGTTGGCGCACGTCAGGGTATGGCTGGTGAACATGTGCCGTGGAGCAGCCGCTTTGGCCGGGGCTTTTCCAACTTTTGGGTATGGGCCTGCGGCGGGCCGCGGGTCAGCGATTCGCAATCCGGATTTAGGCTGTATCCGTTGCCGGAAAGCTTGAATTTAGGCGTGCGGGCCAGACGTTATCAATTCGAGGTGGAAATTCTCGTGTTGGCGAAAAGGCACGGCCTGACTGTCAAGGAGGCGCCAATCTCGGTCATCTATCAAGGCAAAGGCCAGCGGGTCAGTCATTTTCGGCCCTGGCTCGATTTTTGGCGCAATAGCCAGACCTTTTCCCGCCTGCTGTGGCGGCGCTTGACGCGCCGCTCATGAGGTGGCGGACCTTTCGGTGAGCCGTTCGGCAGGCCGTTCCCCGTCCGGCGGCGTGAACGACAAAACCAGGCCGTCGCGATCCGGCATGAACCGCCGGTAATCGATATAAGGCGAACGGTCAAGCATGGTCTTGGCCGCCTTGACCGCGTCGGAATCGCCATATTTGTCAGAAAGATAGATGATTTCGCCGATGCCTGACTGCATAATTACCTTGACACATTCGTTACAGGGAAAAAGCGTGACATAGATGCGGCACTGGCGCAAATCGGTGGAGATGGCGTTCAAGACCGCGTTCAATTCGGCGTGGCAGACGTAGGGGTATTTGCTTTGCAGAAAATCACCGTCACGGCCCCAGGGCATGTCGTCGTCGGAGCAGCCGCGCGGCAGGCCGTTGTAGCCGACGCCGACGATGCGGTTCTGGTCATTGACGATGCAGGCTCCGACCTGGGTGTGTGGGTCCTTGCTGCGCTGCGCCGACAAGAGCGCCACGGCCATGAAGTATTCATCCCACGACAGATAATCGCGGCGTTTCATTGTCCTTGCCCCCGATTTTTCTGGGCGCGGCGGCGGCTTCGCCAGTCGCTGGCCCCGGTGATGTCATCGACGAAACCTTTGATCGTCTGAAAATAGAGCGGCCCGGCTTGGGCGATAACCGTCTTGTGCTCGGCGCCAGGCACCAAAAGAAAACGCTTGTTGCGGGCGCCGCTGGCCGCTTGCAGCTTCTCGGCCAACGACGGCGGCACCGTCTCATCCCGCGATCCGTGCAGGATCAGGGTCGGCAGGCTGATCCCGGCGATCTTCTCGCAGTTGCCAAAACCATCGGCCTCGCTCATGCCGTCTTTGGGCGGGGCGATGCCGGTATGGGCCATGAGCGGCAGAGTGTCGCCAATACCGCTTATAATTATGAGACACTTAAAGTCGCGCTGCCTTTTCAAACACAGGTCGATGGCGGCGGCGCTGCCCAGTGACCGGCCCATGACCAATAAGGGACCGCCATGGCCGTGTTCGCGGCGCCAGGCCAAGAGATGATCAAGAATCCGCTCACCGTCGGCAAACATCGCCGAGACTGTCGGTGTGCCGTCGCTAGCGCCATAACCGCGATAGCTGGCAACCGCGAAACTGAGACCGGCGCCGGTGTAGCCGGCGGCAATCAGGTCGCAGGCGGCGATGCTGTCACTGCGCCCGTGAAAATGGAGAATCATCGGCGCCGCTGGCGTTTCCGCTTCGTATATGCGACAGGCGAGACGGACGCCATCGGCCATCGGCCAGAACAGGTCATGGGCCCCGGCGGGTGGCGCCGTTGGCGCGGTCGCCGCCGGTTTAAATATCCAGCTTAGTGACTCCGGGCGGTCGAGTTTTTCGTAAGGCATGGGTATTTCTTTGTCAAAGGATAAGGTCGTAAGCCCTGGCAAAATCCCGGTGGCGTCGGGATGATAATTGATCGAGTATTACCGCTGAATTGTTTAATAATATAAATATCAAATCGCCGCGAAACCCATAAGTATACTACATCATTTCTCCTATCGCGCGGCAACAATCTGCTTCATGGTTTCTATCGTCATAGCTTTGTCAATTTTCTCGCTTTGAGAAAATGGTCACGTCTCGAAAAGCCGCCGGCTGGCAAATATCCTGGGCGCCAATTTTTTCCCTTGCCAATTCAGCGCCCGCTTAACCGCGAAGTCGAAGAGGATCGAATTGTGGGCGCGGAGCAGGTTGAGGTCGGCGATGGCTTCTTTGGGCAGAAGTCCTTCTCTTTCCAATTTAGGCAATGAAATCAGTGGGATGATGCCAGGTAGC
>JAIRRG010000071.1 GCA_031256095.1 Desulfobulbaceae bacterium | reverse complement strand
TTGCAATGCCGCCAAATGATGGACCACAGTGGTGCGGCCGAGGTCGAAGCGGGCAGCTATCTCTTTTATCGACGCCTCTTCTCCTTCTTCAAAAAGGAGCAGAATTCGCTGTCTATTCTCGTCGCCGAGCGCCGCGAAAATTGCGGCTATCGGCTGCCAATGTGAAGGGAATGTGGTCAGGTACTGTGTTTTCATGACTATATATCTAGTTTTATAGTCACAAAATGTCAAGGAAAATTTTCATTTTTTTCGGTGGATACGGAAGCGCTTTGGTGATGCCACAACTCGCATCAAGGCTGCCCACCCATACGCCAGTACTCAGAGATGGCAATTCCATCGGCGTCTTCCATGGCCTTTTTCTGGAAAGGAAAAGTGTTTGCCATTGTTCGACGCAAACGGCACGCGCAACAAGTGACGGGGAAGCAGAACGAACAGGGCTGGATAGGCCACCAAAAAGAACAAGTGGCGTGGCGATAAGATACGCCCGCCTCCTTTCCAGCCTTGCGGCCAGGCGCAAGCGTAGGCGCAGGCGCCGGAGAGGTCCAAGCGGTGCTTTACTCCTGAATCTTGGCCAGATCGCCAATCTTCAGAGCCAGGTCAGCGGTGGCGGTCAGCAAATTCAGGCGATTGCGGCGCACGGCGGCGTCTTCGGCCATGACCATCACCTGGTCGAAAAACTGATCGACCGGCTCTTTCAAGTTCAACATAACGAGGAGCGCCTCGGCGTAACGGCCAGCGGCCAAAAGTGGCGCCATTCCGGCTTGTGCCGCAAGATAGGCATCGTACAGGTTGCCCTCGGCCGGATAGTCAAACAATTTGGCATCAATCTCGGTGTCACGGTTGTCTTTGCAAATATTGCGCATCCGTTTGCAAGAGACGGCCAGCGGCGCGAATTCCGGTCGCTGGCGGATGCCGGTTAAGGCATCAAGCCGGGCGATGACTTCGGTCAGGTCGTCAAAGCTGGCGGCGGTCGCCGCCTGGATGATGCCGGGGCCGTACCCTTTGGCCGCCATGTCGTTTTCAAAGCGCCCGCGTACAAACTGGATCAGACGTTGCACAGTGGCGGCGGAGGCATCGACCTTATCGCCGTACAAGGCCAGGGATTTTTCAATAATTTCCCGCAGGGAAAAGCGGTATTTTTTGTCGAGGACGATATGGATCACCGCCACGGCCAGGCGGCGCAGGCCGAAGGGATCGGTGGCGCCAGTCGGCGCCTGGCCGATGCCAAAACAACCGGCCAGGCTATCGATGCGGTCGGCCAGGCCAAGGATGGCGCCGGCATCGCTTGCCGGCAACTCGCCATCAGCCCGGCGCGGCAGATAATGTTCTTCCATCGCTTTGGCCACCGCCTCCGGTTCACCGGCCAGGCGGGCGTAGACTGTGCCCATCGTCCCTTGCAGGCTGGGAAATTCACCGACCATATTGGTCATCAGGTCGGCTTTGCACAGCGCCGCCGCCCGCACGGCGGTGGCCGCCGCCGCTGGCGCCTGCTTGTCGGCCAGTACCCGCGCCAGCTTTTCCAGGCGCGTCGTTTTCTCGAGCATTGTTCCCAGCTTGGCTTGAAAGACGATTCCCGATAAACGGGCGCGGCAATCGGCAAGCGGAATTTTTCTGTCCTCGTTGTAGAAAAAGAGGGCGTCCGACAGCCGTGCCCGCAGCACGCGCTGGTGGCCGCGGCAGGTGACGGCGGCCTGGCGTACTCTGGTGTTGTTGATGGCGACAAAGGCGGCCAGCAATTTACCGTCGGCACCGGCCACTGGGAAACATTTTTGATGCTCGCGCATTGAGGTGATCAGCACCTCTGGCGGCAGCTCGAGAAATTTTTCGTCAAACTGGCCGCAAACGCCGAACGGTATTTCGACGAGATTGGTGTCGAGGTCAATCAAGTCTTCATCGACCACCACCTGGCCTTTGCCGGCCAGCCCGGCGGCCGCAATCGCCTGGTCAAGCTCGCGGGCCACCGCCTGGCGGCGTTCAGCGACATCGGCCAGGACAAAATGATGGCGCAACATTTCCTGGTATGTCGCTGGCGATGGCAGCGCCAGTTCAACATCGGCGAGAAAACGATGACCACGGCTGAGGCGCCCGGCGACAAGCTGCTCGAAGCGCACCGGCAATACTTCCTCGCCCAACAGCGCCAGCAGCCATTGGATGGGCCGGGCAAAGGCCAGTTTGCCCGCGCCCCAGCGCATCGACTTGGGAAAAGATAGGCCGGCGGCGATCTTGCTCAAAACCTCCGGCAGCAGCCGCTTGCTGTCTTCGCCCTTCACCTGGCGCGCCAGTTGCAAGTATTCGCCCTTCGCGGTGGCAACCACGTTCAGGTCGCTGACTTCGGCGTTTTTCGAGCGTGCGAAGCCAATCGCCGCCTTGGTAAACTGGCCGTTGGCGTCGAGGCCAGCCGCTTTGGCTGGACCAAGCAGCTCTTCGCGCATGTCGGCCTGCCGGGCGGCGACACCGGCCACCAGCAGGGCCAGGCGGCGCGGCGTGCCCATGGTCTTTGCTTCGCCGCAGGCGACGCGTAATTCAGCCATGGCGCCGGTAAAGGCCGCCGCAAGCTGTTCAAGGGCCGGTTTGATATAACCGGCGGGAATTTCCTCGCATCCGATTTCAAACAACAGGTCAGGCATAACGGCGTCAATATGGAAAAAAGAAAGGGGAAAAAACGGTGCCAGTTTAGGCCGCCGTTCAGGTTGATTTCAAGGTGGCAAAGGTTGAATAGCCAGCCCCAAGATTTTCGACAAGAATTGAATAACGCGCCACTTCTGGCAAGGACGACAGGCTTTCGCCGATCCGTGTCACCAGGGCTTCCACCGACAGTGCCTTGTGGTCGCCGGGGGCCAGCGCTGCCACTTCCGCCTCAATGCCTTTTTCAATATGGGACAGCAGATCTTCGATCCAGATAAAACCCTTAAAGCGTACCGTCACCTCGACCCGGCCCCAATGCCCGGCCAGGCGCGGCAAATTGCCGCCAGTCTGGGCCAGGCGCGGCAGGATGATCGGCAGCATCAGTTTAAACTGGATGTCGCTGGTTTCGGCCAGCGAACCCAGCATCGTCACCATGCATTGCCGCAGCGCCAGGGAACCGTCGGCGCCATCGGAGGTGAAAAAGTAGGGAAATTCCATCTCCACATGTGAGGCTTCGGCATCGAGCCGCTCTTTCATCTTTTCCAGAATGCCGTGAAAGTTGCGGATATCGATCTTGCCATGAAATTCGTTCAGTATCTCGATGAAGCGGCTCATGTGCGTGCCCTTGAAGCGGTGTGGCAGGTTCACGTACATGTTTAACGTGGCGATGGTGTTCTGCTCCTTTTTCGCCTTGTCGCGCAAGGTGATCGGATAAGAGACGGTTTTGACCCCGACCTTTCTGATGTCGATGCGGCGATGATCGATCTGGTTCTGGATATCTTTCATGGGCGGGATTTTGGACGTGTTCATCAGGCAAAACCAGCGTGTCCGCTTTTAACATGCCGCGCGTTTTTCAAACAGTATTGATTGCCTTGTTGCGGTAATTTTTTTCTCTTCGTATGAAACCGGGAAATTGGTGATCAGCGGGCGGGCGCGAAGCGATTGACCTTGCGGCAAAATGGAATGTTGAATTTGCCGCGCCGGTAGAAACGGATCATGCCGTTGAAGCCGACGCGGTTGAAAAAAAGAAAATCCAGGGGATCGCCGTCTCGGTTGAACCGCTTCCTGACCACGTAATAGTGCTCACCTTGTGAACGCCGCAGCTCTCTACTTTCTTTTTGCAGATATGAGCGGGTTTTCTCCGCGGTGATCCGGCCATCGGCGATTGCCTGATAAAAATTGATCAGATGCGGATTGGCGTCAGCCAGCAAAGCTCGGCGCGGCATTACATTAAAGGCAACAACAGCGGAACCTGAAAACGGTTCAATCCAGCGTCCAGTGAAATTGCTGGGGATGATAGCCTTTATCCGGAGAACGAGTTTTGTCTTAATTCCTTGACATTTTATCGTGGGAATCAGCATTGTGCCGCCCATAATGATGCCTATCTCGCGTCTGCATGAAAAAGCTTGGCAATTCCGTGGCTGGCCCGGATGCGGCGCTTGTCACGGGCGGGTTATTCCGCCAGATGTTTTCTGGTCGCCGCTTTCAGGCCGGTCAGGTCGCCGGATTTGATGATGTATTCGTCGGAAGCCCAGCAGGCAATATCCTCCATATAGTTCGGGTAGGCGGTGCAAAGGATCACCGGTACCGCCGCGTCGATGGCCTTCATTTGCCTGAGCGTCTCAAGGCCATTCATACCCGGCATCTGAATATCAAGAATCACCAGATCCGGCCTATTGTCCCAGAATATTTTTATCGCCTCTTCGCCGCTTTCGGCCAGCAACACCCGATAGCCGTCATCCTCGAACTCGGCTTGGTAGAGAGTTCGGATGTTTTCCTCATCATCGACTATAAGCAGCGTTTTCATCCGTTTATCCTCCCTATCAAAGCTTGGCCTCTTTCATATACAGAGTGGCTTCCTCCGGAGGCATTGGATTGATATAAAATCCTGTTCCCCATTCAAATCCGGCAATTGATGTCAGTTTCGGGACTATCTCTAAATGCCAATGGTAATGATCAAGGTTGCTGGAACGCAAGGGGTTGGTATGTAATACGCAATTGTACGATACGCCTGGGATGATCGCATCCAGCCGCCGCAGGGTTTCGGCAAGAATGGCCGCTAGCGACGACAGGCTTTTGTCGTCTTGGCGGCTGTAGTCTGAATCGTGTGTCTTCGGCAGCACCCACATCTCAAAGGGTGTGCGTGGCGCGTAGGGCGAAATGACGATGAAATCGCCGTTTTGGCCGACCACGCGGACATTCTGAGACATTTCCTGGGCGATGACGTCACAGTAGACGCACCGTTCCCGGAAATGATAATAGGAGGCGGCGCCATCGATCTCGGAACTGATCATTTGTGGAACGACTGGCAGGGCGATCAGCTGTGAGTGGGAATGCTCAAGCGATGCCCCGGCGGCGCGGCCATGGTTTTTGAAGACCATGATATAGCGGAAGCGCGGATCTTTCTTGAGATCAATAATGCGCTCGCGGTAGGCGAGCAGGACATAAAAAATCTTGTCT
>JAIRRG010000011.1 GCA_031256095.1 Desulfobulbaceae bacterium | reverse complement strand
GGCGTTTGGCAAGTTGGTAGCGCCAGCCGCCATTTCTTTTCCCTTACAATCACACTCCGTTTCATGCCCATGCTGTTCCATGCTTTCCTCCTCTGTCCAGTTGTGCCACAGGGCGGTGTTTGACCTCTGTTTTAGGACGCTTTGCGGGAAAAGCAACCCCTTTTTCTGCTCGTCTAACCAGTTATTTGCGCGGCGCAACAGCAGGCGGAATCAGCCCGGCCAAGCGGCGGTGCCCGGCGGAAAGGGCGTAGGCGGCAAGTTCTTCCACCTTGACCCAGCGGCAGCGGTCGGGCGTTTTTTGCGGCTGGGTGCTCAGATGACAGAAATAGCCGTCGAGCAGCACACGGTAACGGGTATGGTGATGTTCGATGCGGGCGAGTTTTTCCAAGACGACATCGACGCCGATGAGATGCCGTACTTCCTCAGCCAGGGCGGCGGCATCTTGGTCAGGCCCAAGGATAAGGCCAGGAAATTCCCACAGGCCGGCCCACATGCCTTTAGCCGGGCGCTGACGGAGTAATACATGGCCATCGTGGACAAGCACCGCCGCCGCCATCGGCAGGTTGGTCTTGACAATGGCCCGGCGCGGCTTGGGCCGTAAGGTGGCTGTACCGTGTTTTTGGGCCAGGCAAAGCCTGTTAAGCGAGCAGGCCAGGCAGCGCGGTCTTTTTGGCGCGCAGAGTAAAGCGCCCAGTTCCATCAGTGCTTGGTTGTAGTCTCGCGCCTGGCCTGACGGTAAAAGCGCCGTGGCGATATTTTCCACGAGACGCCGCCCCGCCTGGTCGTAAAGCGGCTGCTCAAGGTCGAACAGGCGAGCTAATAGCCGCGTGACATTGGCGTCGACGAGGGCGACATCACGGCCAAAGGCAATACTGGCAATGGCTGCCGCCGTATATTGGCCAATACCTGGTAATCGTTGCAATTCTTCGAGATTGTCCGGCAAGGTGCCGCCGTGCCGCTCGATGAGCGCCTGGGCTGCCCGGCGCAGGTTGTCGAGCCGCGAGTAATAGCCCAAACCTTCCCAATACTTGAGCAGTTCGTCCCGGTCAGCCGCCGCCACCGCCGCCACATCGGGAAAGCGGCTGATCCAGCGGCGAAAGTAGGCGACGCCGCGCTCCATCTGGGTTTGCTGGAGCATAACCTCGGAGATCCAGATGTGGTAGGGCTGATAATCCTGACGCCAAGGCAGCGGGCGGCGATTGGCGGCGAACCAAGTGAGCAGCTTTTCCTGAAAATTATCGAGCCAGGCGGCGTCTGGCTGGGGGAAAGCGGTCATCGGGCTGGAAACTGGCAGTGGCATGACCGGCGCCATCAAATGCAGAAAATGTTAGTGTTAGACAGGAAATGATGGGCTGATAAAAACAATACCGCCCGTCCAGTGATGAGCGTGGGCGGGCGGAACATAGGGCAAGGGAGTAGGATGATCGCCTCTCGTTCGACTTACATCCTTTTATACAGGGCCAGGGTTTTTTCCGGGGTCATGATGTTTTTCCAATCCGGCCCCAAACAGTTGGCCCACAGTGGATCAAGGTTGAGGGCGGTTTTCACCATCTTGTCGAGGCTCTGTTGATCCATGTTTTTAGTCAGGTTGCGCGGTAACTGGATGCCATGCCGCGTCATCATTTTACGGAATTCGGCCACTCCCGTCGGGTAGAAATCGTCGAGATAATCAAAGGCGATGCAGCAGCCGATGCCGTGGTGAATCCCGAGAACGTAGGACAAACCATAGGACAGGGCATGGCAGGCGCCGACCTGGGAATAGGCGATGCTCATGCCGCCGAAATACGAGGCCATCATTAGCCGGTCGGCAGCGTCGGCATGGTCTTCGAGAAAAACCTGACGGCACAGTTCCTGCGATTTTTCGCCATAGGCCATGCTGAAGGCGTTGATGAACTTGCCGTTCAGTGACTCGACATCGTGGATGTAGCAGTCCATGCCGGTATAAAACCACTGGTCTTTCGGCACGCCGGCCAAAAGCTCCGGATCAAACAGGATTTGATCAAACAGGGTATAATCGCTGTTGATGCCGAGTTTTTTCTCAGGCCCTGTCAGGATGCAGGTGCGGGAGATTTCGGCGCCGGTGCCGGCCAAGGTCGGGACGGCGGCGTGGTAGATGGCCGGTTTTGTGATTAAATCCCAACCTTGATAATCAGCGGATGAACCGGGATTGGTGAGCAGCAGTGACACCGCCTTGGCAATGTCCATGGCCGCGCCGCCGCCAATGCCGATAATGCCCGCTGGCAGTTGCGGCGCATAAGCTTTGATCTGCGCCACCAGTTTGTCAATGTAGCTGGTCTTCGGCTCGTCGTCGACATTGACTGGCAATAGAAAATCTTTGCCATGTAGGGGTATCCGTTTCTCCAGCGGTTTGCCAGCGAAAACATCGTCCATAACGAAAACGATGTAGCTGTCGGAGTTGGCCCGCCGCGACGACAGAACATCATCCAGCTGATTAAACGAGCCACGGCCAAAAATGATTTTCGGGACTATGCTAAAATTCCTGTACATTGCGGTAGAGTCTTCCTCATGAAAATGACAGATGCCGCCGCCGGGCGCCAATTCGCCCAGCGGCGCAAGACGCTCCCTACCACAAAGGACGGGATAATTCAAGCCCGGCAGCAAGCGGGGCAATGCCCCCTGTGACACAAAGTGGATGAGGATTGGACAGCGGTTTTGGCCACCACTAGGCATTTCATCGGCGATTGTATCCCGGCCAAGACGCGACAACGAACCGATATACTTGATATTAGAATGATTTTACCATGGAGAAGTGTTTTTTTCTTGCATTATCAAAACGAATAAATCAGTATCGTCGACATGAAAAAAGACTACTCGAAAATACTCCCTCCCGAATGGCAGCCGATGTCGCGGGTCTTCACCGCCCTGGGTGATGAGCACCGGCAGCGCATTCTCCTTTTGTTTGACAAAAACGAGCGCCTGAACGTCGGCGACATCGCCGAGGTGTCGACGCTGACCCGTTCCACCGTCTCGCACCACCTGAAGATTCTACGCGAGGCCAATGTCCTCAAGTCGGAAAAAATCGGCAAAGAAGTTTGGTTCTGGATTAACTGCCCCTGGCTCGAAGAAACCCTGAGCAATCTCCTAGAGTATGTGCGGCATAGCTGAGAAATGACAAGCCGCCGACAGCCTTCCGCCTTAACGAGGCGAGAAGGCTATTTTTTTGCCCTGCAATAACGATATTTATCATTATATCGTTGTAATATTTCCCCAAAGACTGATTTCCTTTCGCCGCACAGCAAACTGCCCAAACCGAGCTACTTATTGCTGACTCTAAACTCCAAACTCACTGGGCAGTGGTCGGAACCGATGATTTCTGGATGGATGGCCGCCGCCAGTACGCGGACGCGGCTCTTGCCGTCAACGCAGAAATAATCGATACGCCAGCCAATGTTCTTGCCGCGGGCGCCGGAGCGAAAACTCCACCAGGTGTATTGCCCGGCTTCCTGGTTAAAAATGCGAAAAGTATCGACAAATCCGTCGGCCAGGAAACGATCCATCCAGGCGCATTCCTGCGGTGTGTAGCCCGCGAATTTGCGATTTCTTTCCGGATAAGTCAGGTCGATCGCTTTGTGAGCGACATTAAAGTCGCCGCATAGGACCACCGATTTTTTTTCGGCCAGATTAAGGGCAAATTTCCGCAATTCCTCATTGAAGCGGATTTTGAAATCGAGGCGTTTCAGTTCTTCGGCGCTGTTCGGAAAATAGATCGAAGAGAAGTAAAAATCGGCGAATTCCAGGGTCAACACACGGCCTTCGCTATCGAATTCGCTGACGCCGATACCTTCGCGTACCGAAATTGGCCGCTCTTTGCTGTAAATTCCCACTCCGGAATAGCCTTTACGCTCGGCGCTGTGCCAGAAGGACTGATAACCGGCGATATTTTTCAGCTCCGGCGAAAGCTGATCGGCTTGCGCCTTGGTTTCTTGCACCGCGAAAATATCGGCGTCAAAGCTTTTGACAATCTCAAAAAAACCTTTCTTTTCGACGGCGCGGATGCCATTGACGTTCCAAGAGACGAATTTCAGAGTATTTAGGCTATTGCCCATGGTCTTCCTCGTCGTGGTTAAATCTTGGCTCTTGCGTGGGTGGACGCCAATCCGCGGGCAGTTGGCAAGCGGGCATTGGTCACAGTGGGGCGCCACCGGCTTGCACAACGATTGGCCGAAGGCGACCAGCAGACTGTTAACAGTCTGCCAGTGGCGCGGCGGCAATTGCTTGCGCAGGGCCATTTCGGTTTCGAGTGGCGTTTTCGTGGCCACATAGCCCCAGATATTCATGATTCTATGGACATGGGTATCGACGCAGATGGCGGGCAGGCCGAAAGCGACGGTCCGCACCAGGTTGGCGGTTTTGCGGCCAACGCCGGGCAGAGTGACAAGATCATCAATTTCCGCTGGAATCTGGCCCTTGAATCGGTCTAAAGCCAGGGGCAATTCTTTCAGATATTTGGCTTTGCTATGAAAAAATCCAACCGGTTTGATAAGAGCCGCGATTTCCTCTTGGCCAAGCCGGTCTAATTCAGCGGGCGTTTTTGCCTTCTCAAATAAGCGTGCGCTGGCCGTCGCCGTGGTTTCATCCTTGGTGCGGGCGGAGAGGATGGTGGCCACCAACACCTTAAATGGGTCTTTGGTCTGCACCGCGATCAGATCGACGACTGGCGTTTTTTTATCGGCGACGAAGGCGGCGACTTTGACTAAATACTGATCAATATCCATCATTTTTTCATCAGGGCGAGGATGCGGGCGTCCTGACCGTAGAGGTCGGAAGCCTGACGGAGTTCTCCTTTCTCATCAATCCATGTTGTCTGATAGGTAAGATAGAGGGGCGGTGGTCGTTTCACGGCCATGGTATACGGTGTGTCGCCATTCAGCCGTGCCTGAATTTTTGTTCTCGTGCTGTCTGCGTCCTGGCCGTTCAAGAGAAAGAGCGCCAGGCTCGTCGGATCAGCGACCCGGACGCAGCCGTGACTGAGGTCACGTGTCTGTTCTTTGAATAGAGCTTTGCCTGGCGTATCGTGCAGGTAGATCGACCAGGGATTGGGAAATATGAATTTGATGCGGCCTAACGCATTCATCGGCCCAGCATCTTGCCGCAATTGGTATTTTGTCATTTGCTCGGGCGTTACTTGATGCCAATTGATACGCTTCGGATCCAATTCTTTGGCGTCGGGCTCCCAGGAGGAAAACAGGCGTACCTTTTTTTCGGCCAGATGATTCGGATTTTTTCGCAGTTTTGGCAACTGTTCCTTGGCGGCGATACTGGGCGGTATCACCCAGGAAGGATGAAATTCCAGCCAGCGCAGATAGCCGGTGGTCAGCGGCGTCGGATCATCCTTTTTGCCGGTAATCACTGCCATATCAAGGACTTGTTGGTCACCTCGCCAGGCGGTCAGTCGATGTTCGGGCGTGTTGACGATAACGAAACGTTGGCCAAGTTTGTGCGGATACCAGCGCCAGCGGGCCATATTGACGGCAATTTTTCCGGCCAAGGCCGACTGTTTTCGATCCTGGGAAAGGGCGCTGATGTAGCGCTTTTGTAAATCACGGTAAAATTTGTGCTGTGGCGCCAGGCTGTCGAAGGCTTTATCAAAATCGTCGCTCTCGTAGATGGTTTTCACCAGCGTCAGCGGCGAGAAATCGAAGTCGCGGATTTCTTTGAAAGTCTCCATATTGGCGCGAAAAAGGGCGATGTGGCCGTAGGACAAATCAAATCCATAGCGCAACAGCGCGCTGGTTAACAGGACATCCAACCGTGCCAGGCTTCTCGGGTCATTTTGGCGCGACAGCGCCTGCAATTCTGGCAAAAAATATTCATCAGGATTAAGGCCATGTCTGATACAAGCTTTCAAGGCGCTGACCAGCATTCTGGCCTTTTCCGGGTTGTCCAGCCACAGTGGCTGGAATTTGACCTGGCGGTACAGCTTTCGCAGCACTTCTTTGCCAGGCGCCATGAGCGGTTGCAGGTCGCGGCTTTCGATGAAAGGAAAGTTCAGGGTTTCGATCTGGGCGGCGATGGCGCCGCTCCAGTCGTTGACGTGGCTTGTACCGCACAGGAAAGGTTGTTGCCGGTCGCTGGCGTCGTGCTGCTCACCGGCATGACCAGGGATCGGCAACAGCAGCAAAAAGAACGCCAGGCTATAAATCAGTGAAAAAGAGCGCATATCATCTGAGCATTATATCGTTTTCAAAATCCAGGGTGGCGAAGTAATCAGCCACCGTTTCCGCCCGCCGGATCAATTCGACGGCTCCATCCTGGCGCAACAAAAGCTCCTTTGGACGCAGCTTGCCGTTGTAGTTGAAGCCCATGGCCTGGCCGTGGGCGCCAGTGTCGTGGATGACCAGCAGATCGCCATCGGCCACTTTCGGCAACTCACGCTGAATCGCGAACTTATCATTATTTTCGCACAGGGAGCCGACGACATCGACGACTTCTTTTTCCCGGCTATTTTCTTTGCCGACAACATCAATGTGATGATAGGCTCCATATATCCCTGGCCGCATCAGTGACGACATACAGGCATCGACACCGATATAGGTGCGGTAAATTTCCTTGCGGTTTATTGCTGTCGTCACCAGGGTTCCGTGCGGGCCGGTCATATAACGACCGCTTTCCATATAAAGGGCCGGAGCGTAACCGTATTTATCGACAAATCCTTGCAAGAACTCCACCGATTCGCGGCCCAGCGCCCGTATATCAAGCGCCTCCTGTTCCGGGCGGTAGGGAATCCCGAGGCCGCCGCCGATATTGATGAACTCGAAGCGGATGGATAGGGCCTGACCAACCAGAGCTACGACATCAAGCAGCATCCTGACCGTTTCCACCATGTAGTGGTAGTTCAGTTCATTTGAAGCCAGCATACAATGCAGGCCGAAACGTTTGGCGCCACGTCCGATGGCCAGGCGGTAGGCATCGACAATTTGCTCATGACTGACGCCGTATTTGGCCTCGACCGGGTTGCCGATGATGGCGTTACCGCTGCGTCTTTCGCCGGGGTTGTAGCGAAAGCAGATCAGCTCCGGCATCACCGGTGTTTTCGCCACCAGGGAAATATCATCGAGGTTGAGAATGCAGCCGCCGTTGGCCAGGGCGACGGCAAAATCATCGGGGCTGGTATTGTTCGAGGTGAAGAGAATATTGTCAGGGAGCGTGCCCACTTGCCGGGCTAACAACAATTCCGGCCCCGAGCTGCAATCAAAGCCAAAACCCATGCTGGTCATGATGGCCATGATTTTTGGATTGGGCAGGGCCTTGACGGCGAAGAATTCTTTGAAGCCTGCGGCCCTGGTAAAGGCCGCTTTCAGGCTGGCCCCGGTATCGCGGATGCCTTTTTCATCGTAAATATGAAAAGGAGTGCCGAAATGGCGGGCAATTTCCGGCAAACGGGGATACAAACGTTGTTTGAAGTCGGTGGATAATGGCATGGTTGCACCCGGCTTTTGTTGAAGGAAAAAGCGAACCATGGGATTACCTTCCCGGTTGCGCTTTTGTCAAGCTCCCGGCGTCTTGCTTCCGGACATCCTGACCCATGAAAACTCTCTGTGTTTTCGATCTTGACGGCACCCTGCTCAATACTCTCGCCGATCTGGCCACCGCCTGCAACCTGGCTTTGCGGCAACTCGGCCTGCCGGAGCATCACGAGGATGCCTACCGTTTTTTTATCGGCAAGGGGAAGCGGGCGCTGATCGAAACAATTGTGCCGCCCGGCTCACCGCTGGCGCTGGTCGATGACTGCACCGCCCGTTTTGCCGAACACTATCAAAAATGCTGGTGTGAGAAAACAAGACCCTATCCCGGCGTTGAAAATCTGCTAAGGCGCTTACTTAAAGCTGGGGTTGATGTCGCCATCCTGTCAAACAAGCCGCATGATTTTACCCTCCTTTGCGTGCGACATTTTTTCCCCGAACTGAATTTTTTGCGGGTTTTCGGCCTGCGCGACGGCCGCCCGCGCAAGCCTGACCCGGCCAGCTCCCTCGAGCTGATGGCCATCGCTGGCCGGAAGCCGGAAGATTGTTTTTTCATCGGTGATTCGGCCATCGACATGGCGACGGGCGCCAATGCCGGCATGAAAACCATCGGCGTCACCTGGGGCTTTCGTGGTGTGGACGGCCTGAAAGGCAGCCCGGCCGATCATCTTGTGACCAGCGCCGACGACATTTACCGGCTGGTGATTGAGGGAACTGGCTGCGAGCAGGATTGATTTCACCCACGCTCAACCGCCCGGTAGCCTGATGTTTTCATAGTGTTTCTGGTCGACGACGGGTTCCCCTGCTTCTTCTTTTCCGCCCGTGAGCGATTGCGGCAAATTTGATTTAGGATTGGAGTATCACTCGCCAGCATCGTGTGGCAACTGGCCCAGTGGGCAGTTGCCGCACAGCGGCTGCCTTTTCTGGCAATGGCGTTTGCCCAATTCGACGATTAGGGCGTGGTATTCGTTGAACAGGGCGGCGTTGGCGGGCAGGGCCGCCATAAAGGCGCTTTGGATTTCATCGTAATCGCTTTCTTCCGGCACCAGGAAATGGCGGGAAAAGACGCGGTGGGTGTAGGCATCGACGACGAAAATCGGATGCCCGGCGGCATAGAGCAGAATGGCGTCGGCGGTTTCCGGGCCGATGCCGGAGACGGCAAGCAGCTTTTCCCTGGCCGCTGGCAGCGTGTCGCAGGCGATGGCCTCGACATCGCCATCGTATTCGCGCCGCAACATGGCGAGGAGATTTTTCAGCCGTTTGGCCTTGACGCCGTGGTAGCCGCAGGGCCGGATCAAAACGGCCAGCTCATCCACCGGCAGGGCATCAAGGGCGGCAAAACTCAGGCAGCCCCGCTCTTTCAGGGCGGCAATAGCCCGCCGGGCATTTTGCCAGTTGGTATTCTGGGTCAAGACCGCCCCGACCACCACCTCGAAAGGACTGTCCGCTGGCCACCAATGCCGTGGGCCGAAATGGGCGAGGAGCAGGTCGAAAATGGCGTGGAATATCTGACCCTTTACCATCTTATTCCAATTCTAAATTAAAATTCCGATAATGGTCGGCGTCTTTACGAGGAACGAAGTGACGACGCAATCCAGAAAACACTGGATCGCCACGGCGCAATACTGCCGCGCCTCGCGACGACATAAACATAAGCTCTATTTAGAAATGGAATTATACCATTTCTAAATTAAAAATTGAATAATTTTCCGTGTCAATGCGAGCGAAGCCAAGCAATCCATATTGAGGAAAAAAAATCAAAAAACTGGATTGATTTCGCCACGCTTCGCTCGCGGCAGGCTTACTTTTTTCCTCGCAATGCCCGTTAAAGGGAACAGTCAATAGGCGATTTGAAAAGCTTTGGCCTGATCGAAGGTTTCCTGACGGACAATGATTGCGTACATAATGTTCAGTAGCTTTTTAGCGAT
>JAIRRG010000235.1 GCA_031256095.1 Desulfobulbaceae bacterium | reverse complement strand
CTGTCAATATCATTAAGCAATGGTGACCTGAAAGCACCAACAGTAAAAAAGGAGGGACGATGAAAAAAGGATCGATGATGAGCGACAAGAAACTTGCGGTTCTAACTGGCGCGGCCGGTGGACTTGGTGTGGCCGCCAGCCGCGCCCTCGGCAAGACGGGGGTGAAGGTTGTGCTGACCGACATGGCTGCCGATAAGGCTGAAGCGGCGGCGGCGGCGCTGCGCACGGAAGGCATCGACGCACTAGGCGTTGGCCTGAACGTGACTGACTGCGCGGCAGTGGACCGTTTCATCACCGAGCTCGTCAAAACGGATGGGCGGTTGAACATTCTGGTCAATCTCGCCGGCGTCGTCCGCAACGATTATTTCACCAAAGTGAAAAACGAAGACTTCGACCTTACCTTTGCCAGCCACGTGAAAGGCACTATGTATTGCATGCGCGCGGCCTTGCCGATCATGCGCGCGCAAAAGTACGGTCGCATAATTAACATGAGTTCGATTGCCTCGCGAGGCGCGCTGGGCGGGACTTCTTACAGCGCGGCCAAGGGCGCGATCGAAGCCATGTCACGAACGGCGGCCATTGAATCGGCTGCGAAAGGCATTACCGTCAATTGCGTCGCGCCGGGCATGATTGCCGCCGGCATGTTTCTGACCACGCCGACGCAGTTCCAGGACGCTAGCATCGCGCGCACGCCCATGAAGCGCGCCGGTACGCCCGAAGAAGTGGCACACTGCATCGCCTTCTTCGCCTCACCGGAAGCCAGTTTCGTCACCGGCCAGACCTTGTTCATCTGCGGCGGCCTCTCCATCGGGTGAAAGCCGATGCTCATGGAGTGATCTTCTTGATAACCTTTTATACGGAGCTTATATAGAGCAAAAGCAAATGAACCAACCCCTCAAGGAAGAACGACTAGCTGTAATTACTGGCATTACTGGCAGTGGTCGCGGCATCGGTGAGGCCATGTGCCGACATCTGGCCCAACAAGGGCTACGCATCGCCGTGGCCGACATTAACGGCAACAACCCGCGGCGAGTGGTCTTTGGATTCTGCAAAAAAGGAAAGTTGGAGGAATTGTTCCGCGAGGGTCGCTCTGGTTTACAAAGCAAACTGCCTGTCAATACTGGTAGAGGGGTATTATCGGAAGCCTATATCCATAGCCTCAATTGTGTCGTCGAGACGGTTGATCTGTTGTATGGAAACGCTGGCGACCGTCAGTTCCCCGGCGCGAAGTTTGGCCTCATAACCGCGGGCGGCGCCGCACACTCAGGCAGCGCGTTCATTCTGGGAGTTCAGTAAGATGCAAAATAACACGGCTGTTAATATCAGGTACCTCGTCTTGACTGGTATGATGGAAGCTCGTGCCAACAATGTTTAAATGGGGGATCAACACATTGAGACCGAAGCCTATGCCCTGATGCGGCGATTTGTCGGCATCGTCCAGGATGTCATTTATACAGGTGAAACCGTCTTAGATGTCCTGATGCGGCGATTTGTCGGCATCGTCCAGGAGGTATCGTCACAGGGGATAGCCGCGCTGGTCTACCGCTCGCCTTTATCCACAATACCATTTTAGGAATTATTGAGCATTCGTGTCTGAAATGGGTCATTTTTACGGAGCGGCTTTCAGGAACGAGACGGCCAAATTGATTGCCGATCTTATTTTTTACGGGATCATGTCCCAGCCAAAACAAGGAGGATAAAACATGAAAGAGGTTGTCATTGTCGCCGCCTGCCGTACGGCCATCGGCACTTTTGGCGGCACGCTGCGCGATATGAACAGTGCGACGCTGGCCAGCATCACCATGAAAGAAACAATCCGCCGGGCCGGCATTGATGCGGCGCTGATTGACGACGTTCGCTACGGCAGCTGCATGGAGGCTGATACCTTAACGGTCGCACGGGTAGGGGCACTTTTGGCCGGCATCCCGGATTCCGTGACTGCCGCCACCATCAACCGCGTCTGCATTTCCGGCATGGAAGCGACCCTATCCGGCATGGCCATGATTCAGGCCGGCATGGCCGACATTATCCTGGCTGGCGGCGTAGAACACATGTCGAGTGTGCCCTATACGGTGCCCAAAGCCCGTTGGGGCTGCCGCCTGCAGGATCAGACCATGGTCGATCTGTTGATCCGCGGCCTGCAATGTGGCGCGCATATCATGCCACTTTCCGAAAACGGGCCGGTCGATGCCAGCAAGCCGCCGTACAGCATGTTTGTTGGCAAACCCTACGTCATGGGTCATACGGCGGAATTTGTTGCCCAGCACATGGGTATCACGCGCGAAGAGATGGATGAGGTTGCCTTGCGCAGCAATAACCAGGCGGAGCGGGCAACAGCTGACGGCTCGTTCGCCGACGAGATTGTCCCGATCGCGGTGCCACGCAAACGCAAGGACCCGCTGATTTTCGATAAAGACGAGCATTTCCGGCCGGGCCTGACGATGGACATGCTGCGCGAGCTACCCCCGGCTTTCGTCCCCAAAATCGGTAAAGTGACGGCTGGCAACTCAAGTGGCATCAACGATGGTTCGACCGGTTTACTGCTGATGTCCGCCGACAAGGCCAAGGAACTGGGCCTGACACCGATGGCTAGAATCAAGGCGGTGGGCAGGGGCGGCTGCCATCCCTCGATCATGGGCTTGTCGCCAGTGCCGGCGGTGAAAAACCTGTGCGCCGCTTCCGGATTGGCCATTTCCGATTTTGAATTGGTCGAGGTCAACGAGGCCTTCGCCGCCCAGTATATCGGCTGCGAACGCGAGTTGGGTTTGAACCGCGACATCACCAATGTCAATGGTTCCGGTATCGGCCTCGGCCATCCGGTTGGTTCCACCGGGGCACGGATCATCGTCACTCTGATGTACGCGATGAAGAAGCGCGGCAAAACCCTGGGCTTGGCCACCCTTTGCGGCGGCGGCGGCGTTGCCATGGCTTGCGCCATCGAGATGCTGTGATATCTGAGTGTGCCCGTGGATCATATTTGACCTCGCACCAGGTCGAGGACCCCATCTATTTGTATCCGACCGTTGAGGAAGTGGCGGTTTCCACACTGGTGCGTGGTCAAGGTCAAAACCGGCTTTTCGGTGACTGAAGACGAGTTGCCGGAACACTGCCGCAAGCATTTGGCCGGTTCCGAGTCGCCGAAGAAAATTGTCTTCGGCGATGAGTTGACAAAAATATTCTCCGGCAAGCTCCTGAAAAGGAGGATATCGGAACAGTACCGGGACATTTTTTAATGAACCAGCTAGACAAGGAGAAGGTCATGGCGCGCGGTGGCGGTTTTATGCTACAGGAAACGGATATCCACGACATTTTCACGCCGGAAGATTTCACCGATGAACACCGGGAAATGGCGCGAACGACCGAACGCTTCGCCGTCGAGGAAATCTGGCCGGTCAATGACCGGATCGAAGAAAAGGACTTCGATCTGGTCCTGGAAAAGCTCAGACAGTGCGCCGAGCTGGGCCTGATGATGATCGACGCGCCGGAGGAGTACGGCGGCCTTCACCTCGATAAGGCCGCCAGTATGCTGGTGAGCGAAAAACTGGCCTGGTCGCGGGGTTTTAGCCTGTCCTGTACGAACCATACCGGCATTGGCATGTTGCCGCTCATCTACTACGGCACGCCAGAGCAGAAAGAGCGTTATCTGAAAAAAATGGTGAAGGGCGAAATTATCGGCGCTTACGGCCTCACCGAGCCCGGTTCCGGCTCCGACGCCCTGGGGGCGCGGACGGTGGCCACCCTGACCGATGATGGCAAGCATTATCTCCTAACCGGCAGCAAGCAATTCATCACCAACGCCGGTTTCGCTGATCTGTTTACCGTCTTCGCCAAAGTCGATAAAAAGCATTTCACCGCCTTCCTGGTGGAGCGGAATACGCCGGGCCTGTCGTTGGGTCCGGAGGAAAAAAAGATGGGCTTGCACGGGTCCTCCACCTGTCAGGTGATTTTCGACGCGGCGCCGGTGCCGAAGGAGAATCTCCTCGGCGAAATTGGCAAGGGGCACAAGATCGCCTTCAACGTCCTCAATGTTGGCCGCTTCAAGCTTGGGGCTATTTGTGTGGGACAGACAAAGTTCGCCTTGGCCGAAGGCAGCCGCTACGCCAACGAGCGCAAGCAGTTTGGGAGGTTGATTGGCAGCTTCGGCGCCATCCAGGAGAAGCTTGCCGACGCCACCGCCCTGGCCTTCGCCGCCGAATCGGCGGTATACCGGCTGGCTGGCTTGCTTGACGGCGAGCTCTCCGAACTTGATAGAAACTCCGCTGATTACTATACCCTGTGCCAGAAAGTGATAGAGGGGTACGCCGCCGAGTGCGCCCTGGTTAAGGTTTTGTGCACCGAAGTAGGAGCCCAGGTGATCAGCGAGATGCTGCAAGTCCACGGTGGCTACGGTTATATCGCTGGCCATGCCATTGAGCAGATGTACCGTGACGAGCGGGTGCATCGGATTTTCGAAGGCACCAGCGAAATTAACCGCCTGCTGGTCGCCAGCCGTTTGCTGCGGCAGGTGGCCGTGCCACCTCCACCTGCCGCCTCCGGTGTTTGGGAAAACTCCTGGGCCGGGCAGCGGCAACTGTTGACCGGCATGAGAGAGTGTTGCCTGCTTTTTGGCAAGAGGGCCAGACAGCAATGTGGTGACACATTGGACAAAGAGCAGGAAATCCTGCTGGCTTATGCCGATATGGCCATCCAGCTTTTTGCGCTCGAAGGCGTCACGCTGCGAGCCGCCAAAGCCTGCCAAAAAGCCAGCGCCGTTAAGGACGAGCAGTTCCGGGCCGTGGCACTGCTCTGCGCCTTTACCGGTAGGCAGCGTTTCCTGGCTGCCGCCGAGCGCTGCGCCAGTTTTCTGGCCAGTGAAGATCTGCTGCCGCTCATGGTCGCCAAAACTCCGCTGGCCGCAGGCAGTTTGCTGGCGGCGAAACGGTTGCTGGCAACGGCGACACTGCAAGCGGAGAAGTATATTTTTTAGATTTTCAAATGGTGTATTTAGTAGTTAACTGCTACAGTAACACGATAAGTAGAAAAATGTATTTTCTGGAGTACAGGAGTACATCCTTAAAATGAAGTATGCTGCCGGATTAGCTTGGCCATTCAATGTTGTTTGCGTATCCTGCTGCCCGCAAGGATTTGCTGTTTAACTTTGTATATCTGTAAACCACAGCCCTGGGCGTCGCACCAGTAACCATGCTCAGGTTTTTTGTAGGTGAAAGGGAAAACTCTTCTGGTCTGTACGCAAGGCTGTTGGCGTTAGTTAGCGCCAACTTCAACGCTAAATCGATCTCCCAGCCCACTGTCGGGTTGGGGAAATTCATCACTAAACAAGGAGAGGAGGAGAGAGGCTATGAATGAAAAGCGAATGAAAGCAACACGCATCGCAATTGCCGCGCTACTTGGATTTGGCGCCTTGAGCGCAGTATCCGCCATTCCCGCTCATGCCGAAACCGAACTTCAGGCATTGAAACGACAAGTGGCGGAACAGCAGGCGCTGATCAATAAATTGCTTGCCGCTCAGGCTAATCAAAAGGCGGCAATCGAAAGAATCGAAACCCGCGCAGCGCAAGCTCCAGCTCCATCTTTAGTTGAAGCCACAGCCAAAACCCCAGCTCAAGCGGCCAAGAGTATCCTTCCTCAAGGCCTTAGCTGGTATGCCACCCTGGACGTCAACGTCGCCAACACCAACAGCGGTTATGGCCGCAAATTCAGCGTTGGCTCCAACGGTATGACGGCGTCGAGCATCGGCCTTAAAGCGGACAAGGAAGTTACGAACGGTTTGCACGCCATTGGCGAGCTCGAAATGGGCGTCGACATTTCAACCGGCGTCGTCGGCAGCGACAACTCGCCAGGTGCCGCCGGCGTCAACAACTACTCGATGTCTTCCAGCACCCTTAACGGCAAAGGCAGCCAAATATTCTCGCGTCAAGCCTATGCCGGTATGGGCAGCGACATGTTTGGCAAGCTGACGCTGGGCCGTCAATACACCGGCTCATATATTGGCGCCGCCATCGAGGGCAGCGCCTTCGGGCCCGGGTTCTATGGCGCCAGCGGTCTCCTGTTGCCGCTCATCGGCGGCATGCCCACCCGCGTGAACAACTCGATTGTTTATAAGACGCCTGACTTTGAAGGATACCTCAAAGGACTCTCGGTTTGGGCCACCTACTTCGCTGGTAGTGAAAACAACACCAATGACCCTACCACTCCTACCCTTGCCAATACTGGCAACACCGTGGGGACCCACGACGTAACGGACTCCTCCGGTGAGGGTTATGATCTCGCCCTCTTCTATCGCGGCCCGGTTGAATCACCCCTCAAAGGGCTGACCGCGGCGGTAACGGCATGGAGCGTAACCAACCCTTACTACGTGGCGCAAATAGTCGGTCAGGGACAACACCAGGGCTGGCAAGCCGTCGCCAGTTATGATTTTGATGTCGTCAAGGTTTACGGCAATTACGTCTCGGGCTGGTATAATGGTAGCGGCAAGGGTGGTACAGGCACCACAGGCGTAGCCTTGGCGGATGCCGATGGCTGGAGCGTCAGCGCCAAGGTGCCCTTCTTGCGCGACCACGCCATCATAGGCAGCTACGCGAGAATCAACGATAAATCCACTGGCGTCACGGATGCGGACACTCAGTTGGTTGGCGTTGCCTATACCTACAAGCTCTTCAAGGCGTCAACGCTGTACGTCAACTGGGGCAAAGCGTTCAACGGCAAGCATGCCAGCTATCCTCTGAATGACGGTGGTGACCTGTCCGGCAGTGTTAATCCTGAAAATGGCTATAACCCCGATGGCATCATGGTCGGTGTGAATACCAAATTCTAAATATCTTCGATTCAGTCTGTATATCCCTCTCCCCAGCGCTACGCGCTACCTTCCCATAAGGGAGGGGAGGGGGTGTTTTTTTGATTAATAATCACCTGCTATTTTAGATTCACCAATATCAGATGGACATAAAGGGCGAAGCGGCAATTGCGCCAGCTTTTTCTTGATCATTTTTCGCCGAAGACGAGGAGTTCGGCAGGTGATAGTTCTCATCCCATGCAATATTACTCAATTTTAAAAAGCAGGCCATGCGCCATTTCGACACCGTGCTCGCGGTCTGTATCCCAGAAGCGACGAGTATTTTGAGAAGGTCATCGCCACGACTATCTCAGCGCCGTACAGGTGTATAGAGAGAAGGTTATTGGCAATAATGATGGCCATAACGGCAAAAGCCACTACCATTACCCAGCAAATGCGGCCAAGGCGATGACGCCTTGGCCATGGAAACGAAAGAAGGAGTCATGATATGAGTGTAACCATCACCAAGCACACGGAAACGATCCGTATCTTGACCATTGATCACCCACCGGTCAACGCCATGGACCAGGCAACCAGCGTTGCCTTACTTGAGGCCGTTGGCGAGGCCAGCGCCGCGCCGAAGGTACGGGTCATCATCGTCACCGGCGAGGGCAAATGCTTCGTCGCCGGGGCTGATCTAAACGAGCTGGCGGCTTGCAACTCGCAAACTGCTATTTCCGGGGGCGACCACCTGAGAATGGCCCTCGCCGCTCTGCGCAATAGTCCAAAGGCAGTGATTGCCGCCATCAATGGCCCGGCTATGGGCGGCGGCCTGGAGCTGGCCATGTCTTGCGATATGCGCGTGGCCGCGGAAAAGGCTATCCTCGGCCTGCCGGAAGTGCGCCTGGGAGTATTGCCGGGAGCGGGCGGCACCCAGCTTCTGCCGCGGCTGGTCGGCCTTGGCCGGGCCTTGGAGATGATGACTACCGGCCAATCTGTTGATGCCAAAGAAGCTTTGGCCATTGGCCTCATCGACCGGCTGGCAGCGAAAAGCGCCTTGGATGATGCTATATGCCTGGCTGAAAAAATTGCGGCCAACGCCCCCTTGGCCGTCGCCAGCATCAAGGCCACCACTTACGCCACTCTATCGCTGCCACTGGCCGATGGACTGAGTAAAGAAAAGGTTGAATTTGCTAAGCTCTGCGACACCGAGGACAAAAAGACCGGTGTCGCCGCTTTCAAGGCGCGGCAAAAAGCCATCTTTGCCGGGCGCTGACAGCCAATGGAGGACAGAAAACAGGAGATCGAAATGTCGTTGTCGGTCATTGTCGCCAAGCCGATTGACTCATTGGATGGCGCGGTGGTCACAAATAAAGGCTGCTTCCTCCTTGGCTGCGCCGCTCTGGCTGACCGCAATGCATCGGCCAGGTAATCATCATTGAGCCGGTGGAGTGATAGATTTTTAAAGGTATGACAGAGTTAAATTATCACGAAAAAACAATAACTTACTACGGAGGCGTTAGATGCGGAAATTCAGCTCCACTTCGCCAACGTCGGGGAAAACGTAGTTTTGAAGGAGTCGGAAGCGGCCTGGAAAGAAAAGGCCAAAGACTGTTTCGCTGTTTTGCTACCGTTTGGGAAAATATTCGTCGGGATAGCTGGTAGGAGGCATTTCGACACCGGCCAGGCCGAGGCTGTTGTAGCCTACGCCAAACCGAGCGCCGATTCAATTGATACACACATTTTTTCGAGGAGGACACTATTATGCAGATCAAGGACAAGGTTTTCATTGTCACCGGCGGTGCGTCTGGCTTGGGTGAAGGCACGGCCCGCATGTTGGCGTCAGCGAGCGGCAGAGTCGTGATTGCCGACATGCAGGTCGAAATGGGCGAGGTTGTGGCCCGTGAGATCGGTGGCGCTTTTATCAAGTGTAACGTCAGCAGCGAAGCCGACGGCCAGGCCGTGGTGGCCAAGGCCCAAGCGATGGGCAAGCTGATGGGTCTGATCAACTGTGCCGGCATCGCCGGGCCTGAAAAAACCGTGGGCAAAAATGGCGCCCACAGTCTGGACTTGTTCAACAAAGTTATCACGGTCAACTTAGTGGGCACATTTAACATGATCCGTCTGGCGGCCGATGCCATGTGCAAGAACGAACCGGAAAGTACCGGCGAGCGCGGTGTGCTGATTTCCACCGCCAGTGTCGCCGCCTACGACGGCCAGATAGGCCAGGCCGCCTACAGCGCCAGCAAGGGCGGCGTCGTCAGCATGACATTGCCGATTGCCCGCGACTTAGCTAGGAGCGGCATCCGCAACATGACCATCGCCCCCGGCATCTTCAGCACACCCATGTTGCGTACCTTGCGCCAAGATATACAGGATGCGCTGGCCGCCAGCGTGCCCTTCCCCAGTCGCCTCGGCACCCCGGAGGACTATGCCAAACTGGTCAGGCAGATCATTGAAAACGACATGCTCAATGGCGAGGTCATCCGCCTGGACGGCGCCATCCGGCTGGCACCGAAATAAGGGTAAGGGCCAGAGCGGTCTTTGCCGGGTGCTGACGCCCAATGCGTACTGATACAGTATTCATCTGACAGTTGACCACAATAAGGTGTGGTCATACGACCCTGAATCAGGTTAACGGGTAGCCTTACCCATTTTGACCAGGAGGAAGACGTATGACCACAGAAGAAAAAGCAACACGGCGTAAACTTAGAACTTATCTGCAAATAAAAGGTTTGGAGCTTATTCATTAAATAGAGATAAGTTAGGACGATCATGGCAACGGCCAGCATGTTGAATGCCAGATATGATAGATCGGTTTTTCCGTATCGAGGTGCCAGCTTGCGAAAGCGATTGAACCAAGAATGGGCTAGAGCGATTTAGCTTTGAGGTATGATATATCCACAAGATTGAACCCAGCCTTGAGTGTCGTTTGCCGTGACCATGTTCAATGCTTTGCCTATTGACGAAAACAATTCATCATCCACTCTCGCTTTCATGCTGCGCAGAGTTCTGTTTTACTTTGCTCCCGATTCATCAAGGAATACAAGGTGTTTTGCGTCCGCCTGCATTTGAAATGTTCGCCATTGTTCCCAGCTCTCGCGAATATCCTCGCGTTTTTGTTCGCTTGCCTTCAGAGTTTTTTAAAAGACGTATCCAAGTTTGCGAACAATCTTATGGATTGCGACCAAGGAACAAGGTTTTTGAAAATGGTTTCGAATTTCATCGAGAGTAGCATCAGGATTATTTTCAATGAACTCGGCCAGTTGTTTTCGTTCTTCGGCATTGAATACGGAAACTCTATGCCCTCTTGGCAGGGGCGCCAGACGTTCTGTCTTTCGGTTTTCCCGGATCCACCTGCTGATACTACCTATATGATAGCCAAATATTTCAGCGAGTTGCTTTCTGCTGGCAGCCCCTGAAGAATATGCCTCTACCACAATGGTCCGAATCTGTTCGCTTGCAATTTTCATCGAAAAAAGGGTCAAGACTAGCACAGGGGGAAATCTCTGCACATTTTGAGGACGAGTTTGGTTAAATCTTGGTGCCTATGGTTAAACCGAAACTCGGACTCTTTCAAATGGAAATAAAACGTGTTTTTTTGCAAGCCCCTAAAACGAACTAAACGGATTTTGGCGTAGGCCTAAAAGCTTTCTATACCGTTAATATGACTGTATTCATTGGCAAACTCATTCTCACCATGATGCACCCGGTAATGCTTTTGATAGCCGAGGTCCATGAGCCCATTATAGCCCCGCCATCCGTCAGAATGAATGATGCTTTCCGGGTCTATCCGTCCACGGATGATGCCTTGCAGCGTTGCAGCGTGACTCGCGAGCAATCCGGCACGATTTCCGTGTAGACGCAGCCATTCCTTTTGAACAAGCCGAAAACGATAGTTTTTCCACGGGCGCCCCAGCCCCTAATACCTCTAACCCGGCGTGCTCCAAAGTAGCTTTCATCAACTTCAATTTCGCCAGAAACGGGCGATTCGGCTTCACGGGCACAGGCAATGCGTTCTCGTATCCCCCGACAATCTATTGACAGTGTTGCGGTTTAAGCCCGCAACCTGAGCGATCTGTGTAGCGTTCAAATCCACACAGAAAAGCCGGACAATCTGACGAAATTTTGCCTCAGAAATTTTTGAACGGAGAATATACTTGTTATTCATTGCCATGATTAGCTTGTAGACCTTTTCCGGCCTCTGTGCTAGTATTCTGTCCCACAAATACGACAACAAAGTCGATGGAGCTTTTCAAGGATGGAATCAGCAGTGGCAGTCCATTGAAAGGGCAAAGGGCTTGCAGTTTGTATTGTATGAAGCGACG
>JAIRRG010000173.1 GCA_031256095.1 Desulfobulbaceae bacterium | reverse complement strand
ATGGCAAATTACGCATTCGCGCCAAGATCGAAGAGACAGATGACAACACCATCGTCATCCGTGAGATTCCCTTTGGCACCACCACCCAAAGTCTGGCTGATTCCATCGAAAAAGTGGCCAAAGCCGCGAAGATCAAGATTCTCTCAATTAACGATTATACCGCCGAAGAGGTGGAAATTGAAATCAAACTGGCGCGTGGCGTCCATGCCCAGGAGAGCATCGACGCCCTTTATGCTTATACCGACTGCGAGATCAGCGTTTCACCCAATTTAACACTGATTAGGGGTAATAATCCTGAAGTTATGTCGGTAAGTGAGGTGCTGCGTTTCAATACTTCGCGGCTGGTGGCACTTTTGACCAGGGAATTGGAGATTGAACTTGGCCATCTGAAGGAAAAACTGCACGCGAGAAAGTTGGAGCAGATTTTCATTGAGGAACGAATCTATAAAAAGATTGAGGAGATAAAAATATATACTGAAATTATTGAGATAATTTCAGTATCGCTTAACGATTTTTCTGAACAATTACAGCGCCCGGCAACCAAGGATGATATAGAAAAGTTGTTGGAAATTCGCATCAAAAGGATATCAAGATTCGACATAGAGCGGCAAAAAAAGGAAATCCGTGACATCGAGAAAAATATCCGGGCCATCGAAAAGGCCTTGCGCGATACCGTCGGCCATACCATTACCTATCTGGAAAAACTGCTTGCCACCTATGGCGGCGATCATCCGCGCCGCACGGAAATTCGCCAGTTTTCGGAAATTGATGTCCGCGAAGTGGCCTTGGCCAATCTGCATGTCGCCTACAATGCCGAGTCGGGCTTTCTTGGTTTTCAGGTTAAGGCGGAGGAGGGTGGTATGGCCGCCGCCGCTTGCTCCGAGTATGACAAGGTGCTGTTAATTTTTACTGATGGTCTCTATAAGGTGGTCAATGTGCCTGAGAAAATCTTCGTCGGTCCTGACCTGGCTTGGTTTGGCCGCGTCGACAAGGAACAGGTATTCAACCTGATTTATCGTGACGGCAAGGAAAACCTGGCCTACATAAAGCGTTTCAAGACGCCTGCCTTTATCTTGGATAAGGAGTATCGCCTGTTCCCTGAACACGCTCGCTCAAAACTGGCGCTCATCCTGAGCGGCGGCGATAAACACGCCCGCGTCCACTTGACGCCCTCGTCGCGGGCGCGCAGCCACTATGTTGATATTCATTTTGACGAGATTACCATCAAAGGCGTGGCCGCTATTGGCAAGCGCGCCAGTAACCGCACCATGCGCCGCGTCCAGGAAATCACCACCAAGGCGGTGCCGCCCGCGCCCTTGCAACCGAATTTGCCGGGCGTCGATGGCGAAGGAAACGGTGACACTGGCAAATCCACGGTATGAATGCCCAGGTAATAGCGGCCATGCCTTATCCTGGCTGTTGATTGGGCTTATCAATCTTCCTGACAGGACGAAAAAATCATGATAGGATTTGAGGAGAAATTGCCGTAAAACTGAGCGGAAGGCTGGCGGCCAGCCTTTCCGGCAAGGCAAAAGTCGATAATATAATGACTTGTCGTCCCTGTCCTCCTGGCTGACTCTTCTATAATCTCAAAAAGAATGACTATGAAAACAGTTAGCTCCCTGCTTGATGCTCAGTGGTATGAGCGTTACAAAAAAATTTCGAAATTGAACATTCGCAGCTCAATTTATGATGTCACCGATCGCTGCAATCTGCGCTGCAAAGGCTGCTTTTTCTTCTCGTCCGGCGAGCATCAGGTGGCTCGGGAAGAAAAAGACTTGGGCAAATGGCAGGTATTTGTCGAAAACGAGATGGCCAGAGGCGTAAACCTGGCTATTCTTATTGGTGGCGAGCCGACACTGTGCCCGGATCGTATTGAGGCGTTTTATAAGCGCCTGCCCAGCTTTTGCGCCACCAATGGCCAGATTAAAGTGGATAGGAATCGCTTCCCTGACCTGATGGTTGGTATCTCACTGTGGGGCGATGAAGACGACGAAAAAATTCTACGCGGCAAAGACACTTTTGCCGTTTCCAGCGGCAATTACGCCGGCGATCCCAACGCTTACTATTTATATACGATCACGCCGAAACAGTTGGGTAAGACCGAAAAAATAATACAAAAAATCAAAGGCGTCGGTCTCAAGGTGCACATGCAGTTGCTGTCAAACGATGAAGGTGTCGATGGTTTTTCCTGGCAGCCGGAAGAACTTATCGCTGTCCGTGCCGAGATGGACGCCATGCTTGATCGCTATCCGGAAACGGTCATCTCGTCGAAATACTACCATCAGATTATCACCACCGGCCAAATGTGCGGCCGGCCCTTCGGCTGGATGCAATGCCCGTCGGTCACCGAGCCGCTTGACAAGCGCCAGCCACAGCCGAAGAGGTTGATAGGTTTTATCCGCTGGGCCTCGGATTTGCGCACCATGCACCGCTGCTGCACCTCAGAAACCCGCGATTGCCGGACTTGCAAGGACGGCGCCGCTCATATGAGTTGGGTCATGGTCAACAAACGGGCGCACATGGACAGCGCCGAAGACCTGCAAAGCTGGATTGAAGTCTATGAAATGTTTGCCAAATTGTATCGCTTTATTCCGTGGTAAATTTGCTTGATGGTGATGTGATGATGGCAAAAGACGCCAGGCCGTCAATCGTTTTCGAGTGCCTGGGCGATGAGGGCTAAAGCTTCTTCTCTATTTGTGATGCGGCCTTCCAGCCGCGCTTCTGTAATTTGGCGCAGCAGCCTGGCAAAGTGTGGCCCCGGCTCAAGGCCAAAGACTTCAATCAGATCATGACCGGTCACCAGAGGCGGCGCCGTTTGCACTGGGCGGAAGCGTTGCTCATAGATGGCCGTTGCCAGCCGGTATAATTCCGCCACCTGCTTTTCCATGTCCGGCGGCTTCAGGCGGCCATGGCTGGCCAAGCTGTCGGCCAGGGCCAAAAGAAACAGTTCCGGCAGCATGTCCCCGGCGTCGCGGCACAGGCGCAAGAGCGCTTTGTCGGTCAGTTTACCCGCCTGGCGCGCATTGCACAGATGGAAGGGGCGCATATGCAGCGCCGTCAAGGCGGCCACCCGCTTGCTATCTTGGCCGCTCCAACGCAGGCGGGCGGCGATGTCCAGT
>JAIRRG010000167.1 GCA_031256095.1 Desulfobulbaceae bacterium | reverse complement strand
AAAGACCGCTTCAATGGCGGCGGAGGCTCCGAGGCTGTGCCCAACCTGGGATTTGTTGGCGGAAATTGGGATATTTGCCAGGGCCCTGCCGAAAACGCTGCGCAGGCAGGCGGCCTCGGCGTCGTCACCGGTCTTGGTCGAAGTGCCATGGGCATTGATGGCACCGATATCGGCCGGCTCAAGGGCGGCGTCGGCGAGCGCCAGCCGTATCACCTGGCTGACGGTTTCCGGGTTTGGCCTAGTGAAATGGTGGGCGTCGGAATTCCAGCCAACACCAAGTACCTCAGCCTTGGCCGTCAAACCGTGGGCTTTAGCCACATCGTGTGCCGCCAAAACCAGCACCGCCGCGCCTTCGGCTAAAACGAAGCCCTTGCGGTCAAGGCTGAAGGGGCGCGACGCCTGCGACGGGTCGGCAAAGGCACGGTCTTTTTCGCCGACCTTGATGGTGGCCAGCATGTTGGCAAAACCGAGGATTATCTCCGGCGTCAGACAGGTTTCGGCACCGCCAACCAGGGCGAAGTCACAATCACCGGCCTGAATCATTTTGGCGCCGAGAGCGATGGCGTGATTGCCGGAGGCGCAGGCCCCTTGCGGCGAAAAGATCGGCCCGGTGAAGCCCAAAAGCATCCCGGCCTTGCCTGAGGGTAGATTGGCGCAAAGATTGGGCAGCAGGTAGGGGCTGACCTTCAGTGGCCCCTGCCGCGTGTAGTTATCCATGGCAATGCGGTAGGCGTCGGAACCATTCAGGGCCGAACCAATCAGACAGGCGGTACGAGGACCGGTGGCGGCGTCAATGATCAGGCCAGCATCAAGCGCCGCCTGGCGGCACATCTCCATGGTCAGAAAGACGAAGGCGGCATTCCACATGGCGACGTCTTTGGCCCCGGCATAAGGCAGCGCCGCCGGATCAAAGCCGGGGATTTCCCCAACCACATTGCAGCGGGTTTCCACTTGGCAGCGGGAGAGACGCCTAAAACCGGCCTCGCCCGCCACCGCCCTTGGCCACGAGGCAGCTAAATCGGCGCCTAGGGCCGTGGCCGCCGCGTAACCCAGGACGACAACTTTTCTATTTTCAGGGGCTCGCATCGCCTCTTTCCCTACCAAAAATTCGTCTCACCCGCCCAGAAAGCGGGGCAAATCGGCAATTCAACGCTCACGTACTTTTACTCGATTGTTATCTGATATTCTATTATTATACCATTTCTAAATTATAAATTGATTAATTTTCTGTGTCATTGCGAGCGAAGCGATGCAATCCATATTATAGAAAAAATGGATTACTTCGTCACTTTGTTCCTCGCAAAGACAGGGACTATTATGTAAGCTTTGATTTATAAATTGAATTACATTAACTTATCATGACATATTGGCATGCGTTTTGTTTGTGCGTCGCTGCAATCCCTCAGTTGCCGATTGTAAACGGATTGCGGCCCATCTCGGCCAAGGCCAGCCAGGCCGTTGCTCCAATATGGGGGCGCTTGCTGTATGTCGACGGCATGGCCGTACCGCTGACGATGAATCCGGTGGTCACGCCCTCGCGGTCGGCGGCAGTGATGCTGCCGTCTGGTAGGCTGTTGGCACGTAAATAAGACAGGATTTCCTCGTACTTCCTGCTATAGCCGATCTGTTTATAGGCAAGGGCCACCTGGGCCGTGCCTTCAAACCAAACGCCATCCTTGTCGGTATTGAAGTCATATCCCGCCCCCACTCTCATATTGTCTTCGACAAAGGCCATGACCTTGGCGCCGTCTTTGAAGTCGCCGCCCAGGGCCAGGATCGCCCAGGTATTGCTATCGAGAGGCAAAATATCCTTGCTGGCAGTGACACCGTCGGCGGTGGTGCCCGTAAAAAAACAGTGTTTCTCCGCGTCATACATGGAGAGGACAAAGGCCTTAGCCCACGCCGTCGCCTCGACATACTTGCGCTCGTGGGTGAGCTTGGCAAGCAGGCCATAGGCGGTAATCAGATCAATGTTGTGCTCGGTGGATTTGTATGTGGCCTGGCCTTGCTTGCCATCCCAGCCCTCATAACCGCCAGTGAAGCCGCCTTTGTCATCTTTGAGGGTCAGGATGAAATCGCCAATTTTGCCGGCGGCCCGCAAATAATCTCTGTGTTCCGGCGCGTTTTGATAGACCTCACAAAGGGCTATTACCGCCCAGGCCAGATTGCCGGTGGAGCTGGAAACGGCATAGAAATCCTCATGCCACTGTTGGCTGCTTAAATCATAGAAGCCGGGAAGGCGGGCAGATCCCTTTGCCCTGGACGGCAGACCGCCCTGAAAGCCTTGCGGGTCACCAGAAGAATAGGCATTGCGCAACCGTCCATCGGAGTAAAAACGGTCGTTATTCAGGGCGTAAACAATGGCGTCGGCGATTTGCCGCGCCCGCGCATGCTGCCCGGCATAGGAAAGGGCCATGGCCGCCACCGCATTATCATAGAGATAGGCGAAATTGTTGATCTTTGCCTCATTGATGTCTGACGCGACGGCGTAGCTTGGCAGAAAAATGGGAATTTTTCGGGGTTGGTCAAATTCATAGTGGATATCGTCCAAAGAGAACTGGACCGCTGCCAGGCCGGGATTATTCGTGTTATTTGTCACCCAAGCGAAGCCGCAGCCGATCCGGCTCAAATCCCTGCCGGCGAGATCAATCTGATATTGCCGCCACTCACTGGCTAGCGAGACAACACCCATACTGACTTTTTGTGTGGAATCGGGGAATTTTGTACTCTTAAACGGCCCATTCCAGCCCAGGCCGCCCATGAAGAATTCCACCCGCTCTTTGCCGGTCTCACCTTTGGCGTAGAAAACCAGCCTGGCGGTGCCAGACAGGTCAAGCCCGGCATCGCTGTCGCCCGGAAAGCCAGGGGCAGGCTGGCTCTCGCCAGCTTTCAAGACGCCATTGACAAACATGTAGCCACCCCAAAGATGCTGCGAAAAGTCGAGCCTGGTGGCAATGCCGGATGTTCCAGAGTAGCCCG
>JAIRRG010000164.1 GCA_031256095.1 Desulfobulbaceae bacterium | reverse complement strand
TAGGGCGCAAAAGCCGCACCGCCATAGGCGAAAGGCGCATTGCGCCCTTGTATGGCAACGAGGGGCGGGCGAGTATTTTCTTTTCCAATGTGGTATTGTTTGTCATTCGAGATGTAATTATCTCGATTCCTTTCGTTTTCGTTAGCGAGGTAGGACGGGTTGGGCGAAGCGAAACCCATCAATCAAAACTCATCGCCTTTGGTTTGTCGTAAATGCTGGGTTTCGCTGGCGCTCTACCACCCTGCATGTTTGGATAATCTTGTGCTCTCCCTCGCCCGGCAAAACGGCGGCAGCGCCGTTGACAAGAGCTTTCTTTATAACTAGACTTAGTCCACATCTTAGTTCATCGTGGAGGAGAGTATGGAACACGTAAACATCCATGAAGCCAAGACCAACCTTTCTAAGCTGATTCACAAGGCGATTCATGGTGAGCCTTTTGTCATTGCCAAGTCCGGCAAACCAATGGTGACGGTCAGCGCCTATACGCCGCCACCTGATCCCGCCAAGAGGATCGGCTTTCTCAAAGGCAACTTGGATATTCCGGAAGATTTTGATGCTATCGGCGAAGAGGCGATTCAAGCCATGTTTGAAGGCGGGCAATGAAATTGCTTCTTGATACGCATATTCTGCTGTGGGCCGCGGCTGGGATGTTGCCGAAAGATGCTGAAAAAATGGTGGTTGATGGCGATAATACGTTGTTCTTCAGTCCGGTTAGCATCTGGGAGATAGGCATCAAGAAAAGTCTTGCCAGAAGCGATTTCAAGGTGAAACCCGAGGTGCTCAGGCGCGGACTGCTCGACAATCAATATCAGGAACTCCCTATCACCAGTCTGCATGCTTTGGCCGCCAATACATTGCCGCAAATCCACAAAGACCCATTCGATAGAATGCTTCTGGCCCAGGCCAAAGTTGAAGGCATGATGTTGCTGACTTCGGACGGTATCCTCCGCGACTATCCAGCGCCGGTAATCTTTATTTCCAGGCATGTAGACACGTGGCTGTAGCGTAATGCGCCAATATATTTGATAATTTTCCCAATGGCTACCCTTTATCGGCGCGTTACGACGCGCCCTACGGTTGACCGAAGCATAATGTGCCCCGCCGCCCCTCGTTGGCAACGAGGGGCAGGCGGATTTCGACAGCCAGAATAAAGGTGAGCGAACCTTGCTTGTTTGTGGGATATTATGGTATAAAATATCTCACAAACAAGGAGAGAACCATGCCTACAGGTCAACGGATTCATGCTTACATAACCATCCCGAAAGATTGTCTGCCTCTGGTGATGGAGCTGGTCAACCGTCTTGGTGGCATGATGACCGACACGAGCGGACAGTCTTCCATGCCTATGCCGGAAACTGAACGTGGCGGCAAAATGCTCCAGGCGCTGCGGCTGCGGGCGGGGATGACGCAAAAAGCTCTGGCCGAGGCCATTGGGCTGCCGCAAAGCCATATTTCCGAATTTGAGAAGAACCGGCGGGCCGTGCCGTACAAGCACGCGCAAAAGTTGGCAGTGCTCTTGCACAGCATTCCCAGCCACTTCATGATGCCGAAGGCGGAAACCATCGCCGCCATGAATGAGGCCGGAGAAAAGAACGGGCTGATTTATGACACTGCCGAAGATATGTATAAAGATTTGGGCATATAGCCATGTTGCGCCTTGCCTCTTCCGCCCGTTTTCGCCGCGATGTGAAACGTATGTAAAAGCGTGGCAAAGATATGGGCAAACTCAAGGCACTGGTCGACTTGTTGGTGGAGAAGCGAACATTGCCCGCCTCCTATAATGCCCATCCGCTCAAAGGAAAATGGAAACCGCATTGGGATGCCCACATAGAAGCGGATTGGCTGCTTCTCTATTGAGTTGATGGAACAAACCTGTATCTGGCTCGTACAGGGTCACACGCCGATTTGTTCGAGGCGTGACACAAAATTTTCGACTCCTGTCTGTTGCCCCTCGTTGGCAACGAGGGGCTAAGTGGCAAGGCGTTTTTAACGTCGTAAAGCGAGGTAGGGCGGACTGCGTAGGGCGCATGAGCGCAGCGGCACAGCCGCGAGCGTAATGCGGCGGTCGATATATTTGGTAATTTTTACCAAACACTGTCTTTTATCGGCGTGTCACGACGTGCCCTACGGTTAAGCGAAGCATAATGTGCCCCGCCGCCCTCGTTGGCAACGAGGGGCGGCGAGTATTTTCTTTTCCAAGGTGGTATTGTTTGTTATTCGAGATGTGATTATCTCGATTCCTTTCGTTCTCGTTAGGCTGCCGGATGTTCCGCCGCCGGCAGAATCCCCGGCGGCAGTGGCGGCGTTTCTTCGCCGCCCAGCATATAGCCGCCATCCATGCGGACCACCGCCCCAGTCATGTAAGTCGCTTGCATCGCCAGGAAATAAACGGCTTCAGCCACTTCTTCCGGCAGACCTCTGCGGCCAAGCGGCGTATGGTGGTCAAGGGCCGCCCGTTCCGCCGCGCTCAGGGCCTCCCAGCCCCGTGTGCCCTCGCCATGACGGGAGGCGATGAAGCCCAGCATCAATTCATTGACCCGGACGGCAGGCGCGGCTTGGCGCGCCCAGGCTTCGGTCAGCCCCTGGATGGCCCGGTTGGCGAGGCTGTACCCGTCGCTGAAAAAAGGCGCGGCGGCGCCATGACGCCCACACCGGGCGGCTATCGACGAGATATTGACCACCGCCGCCGCTGCATTTCGTCGCAACAGCGGCAGGGCGTGCGCAAAGAGCAGGCGTTTGGCTTCGAGGGTCGTGGCAAATTCCCGCTGCCACTGCCCGGCATTGACTGGCAAGTCGTAGGAGCCATGCACCACCGGCATACCGCCGCGTTCGATGTTGTTAATGAGAATGCCGAGACCGGCAAAACGTTCGCTGATGCCGGTGAACAGTGCCGCCACCTGTTGCGGCGACCGCAAATCGCAGTCGGGTGTCCAGAACAAATTATTGTCAGGAAATTCGTCACGCAGGCTGGCAACCGATTGCGGCCAGTCGAAAACTGGCATAACGAGACGGCAGCCAGCCAAAGCGAAACGTTTGGCGATGGCGCGGCCAATCGGGCGGGCGGCGCCGGGCAAAAGGACAACGGTATTGGCAGTCAGGGACATGTGCTTGACCTAGGCTTGAGTTGACTTGGCAAAGCAAGCAATATAATCGAAATTGCGCCGAAGAACGCGCCCTTTTCAGGGGCCGTGCTCGGGCGCTCCACCTTTATTGCCCTTGCTTTTCAGCATGAACCGGGTAGTATTCTTATTTCATGTTTTTTTACGTCGCTCGGCCCAAAGGCACGGGAGCCGCCGCCGATGCCGTTTCTTTTTGACCCATTCTTAAAGGATTTACCGACATGCAAGTGAGTATCCAGTCAACCGGCGTCCTTGGCCGTAGTATCACCATCACCCTGCCCGCCGCCGAGGTCAGCCCAAAACTGAAGGCCGAATATGAAAACGTCCGCCAGAACGCCAGGATGGCCGGTTTCCGCAAAGGCAAGGTGCCAATGGCCGTCATCGAAAAGAACTACAAACCGCAGATTGAAGCCGACCTGGCGGAAAAACTGATTCAAGAAAGCTATTTCGACGCCATTGACAAGGAAGATATCGACCCGGTGACGCATCCTGATGTCACCGATTTCAAATATAATCCTGACGGTTCCTTTACCTACGAAGCGGCGGTGGAAATCCGCCCGGTTTTCACCTTGGCTGAATACAAAGGCATTGAAGTGGAAAGGCCGGTGATTACCATCAGCGACGAGGAAGTGGCGGCGGAAATGGAAAAGCTGCGCCGTGAGCTGGCCTCACTGCGCGACGCCGGTGACCGCCCGGCGCAAGAAGGCGACGTGGTGGTGATCGATTTTCAGGGTTATTTCAAAGGCAATCCGATCAAACAGCTAAAAAACAGCGATTTTTCGCTGGAACTGGGATCTGGCAAGCTCGACCTGGAGTTGGAAAAGAAATTGGTCGGCCTGAAAAAAGGCGAAGAGACCCGCCACACCCTTGACTATCCGGAGAGCCATCCCAACCCATTTTTGCAGGGGCGGAACATTGAATTTCACATCAAGCTGAAAGAGTTGAAAGAACGCTTGCTGCCGGAAATTGACGACGAATTCGCCAAAGATGTCAGCAAGACTTTCAACACCCTTGACGACCTGAAATTTTCCATCCGCGAGCGGCGGATGAAAGACCGCCTCGAGCAATCCGAGGGCGCGTTCGTTGATAAAATGATGGAGACGCTGCTGGCCCGGCACGATTTCGAGGTGCCGAAACGTCTGGTCGATTTTGAAGTCCGGCAAATGGTAAAAGAGACGGAGGACCGGCTGAAAAAGCTCGGCATAACGCCTGAGAAAGCGGGCATGGATTTGAAGAGGCTCGCCGAAAACAGCCAGAAAATGGCCGTGCAACGGGTGCGCGGCGATTTTATCTTGAAAAAAATCGCCGAAGTGGAAAGCATCAAGGTCGATGACGCCGATATGGAGCGTGGTTTCAAGCGCATCGGCGATCAGTATCGCATGTCGGTTGCCGAGGTGAAAGAATTTTTCAAGAGCCGCGATGATCTCCTGCCCCTGATGAACGAACTCTTGAATGAAAAAATTCTCAATTTTCTCAAAGGAGCGGCGGCGATAAAAGACGCTGGAGCGGCGCCGGTCGAGCCGCCTGCGGAACCGCCCACGGAACCGCCCATGGAACTGCCGCCGGCAACGTCCAGCGAAGGCGGTCAATAACCCCCGCCGCCCCGCCAGGCCGGGGTAGACAGATGGCTAATTCGTGCCCATATTTTCCACAGTTATCCTGACCGCGCCGGATACCTTCCGTTGCGGTCTTCTCTTTTTTGGAGGGACATCATGAATCTTGTACCAATGGTGGTTGAGCAGACCCCCAGGGGTGAGCGGGCTTTCGATATTTATTCCCGGCTCTTGAAGGAGCGTATCGTCATCCTCGGCTCGCCGGTGAACGATGATGTCGCCAACGTCATCGTCGCCCAACTGCTGTTTCTCGAAGCCGACGATCCAGACAAAGATATTACTTTCTACATCAATTCCCCAGGTGGATCGGTGACGGCCGGCATGGCCATCTACGACACGATGCAGTATGTGAAGTCCGACATATCGACACTCTGCATAGGGCAGGCGGCCTCAATGGGGGCGCTGCTTCTGGCGGCGGGCGCGGCGGGAAAACGCTACTCGCTGCCGCATTCCCGCATTATGATTCATCAGCCGCTTGGCGGTTTCCACGGGCAGGCGACTGACATCGGCATCCACGCCAAAGAAATGATGCGGACGCGGGACGAACTGAACCGCATCCTGGCCCGGCACACCGGCAAAAAAACAGATCAAATCAGTCAGGATACCGAACGCGACAATTTCATGAACGCCAGCGAAGCCGTGAGCTATGGCATCGTTGACAAGGTGCTGGCCAGCCGCGAGGATATAACCGGGGACGACAACCATGACCGGTAAAAAATCACAAGGACCTGAGATGCCCGTCTGCTCGTTCTGCGGTCGCTCCGTCAACAAGGTCGAACAGCTTTTCTCCGGGCAGTCGCCGGATGTTTTCATCTGCAACGGTTGCGTCGCCCAATGTTTGGAAACTGGCAATGAGCAGGAAAAGGCCAGCGCCGCCACATATTCGGAAACCCGGCTTTTGAAGCCGCGGGATATCCACGCCTATCTCGACCAGTACGTTATCGGCCAGGAATATGCCAAAAAGGTGATGTCTGTGGCCGTGCATAACCACTACAAACGCATTGATGCCCCGGCGCCGGCAGCAAAAACCGATGATGACGCCGTTGAATTGCAGAAATCGAATATCATTCTGATCGGGCCAACCGGTTCTGGTAAGACGCTTATGGCCCAGACTTTGGCGCGCCTGCTTGATGTGCCCTTTTCCATTGCCGACGCCACGACGCTGACCGAAGCCGGTTATGTCGGCGAAGATGTGGAAAACATTCTGGTCAGTCTGTTGCAGGCCGCCGATTATGACCTGGAACGGGCCGAGCGCGGCATCATCTACATCGACGAGATCGACAAAATTGCCAGGAAATCCGACAGTCCGTCCTTAACCCGCGATGTTTCGGGAGAGGGCGTGCAACAGGCGCTGTTAAAAATCATTGAGGGCACCATCGCCTCTGTGCCGCCAAAAGGCGGGCGCAAGCATCCGCAGCAGGAAATGATCAGGATCAATACCACCAACATCCTGTTTATCTGCGGCGGCGCCTTTGTCGGGCTTGACGATGTCGTGCGTCGGCGCGGCGGCAAGAAATCGATTGGTTTTGGCGCCGATGTCCGCGGCGACTCTGATAAAAAATCCAGTGAATTGCTGCGGACGCTGCAACCGGAAGATTTGCTGAAATTCGGCCTGATTCCGGAATTGGTGGGTCGCCTGCCAGTCACCGCCGTCCTTGAGGAATTGACTGAAGCCGACCTGATACGGATTCTGCGCGAGCCGAAAAACGCCCTGACCAAACAGTACCAGCGGTTATTCTCTTTTGAAAACATTAACCTCCGCTTCACTGAAGGCGCTTTGACCGCCGTCGCCAAGAAGGCGCTGGAGCGGAAATCCGGTGCCCGCGGCCTGCGCTCGGTGCTGGAGGAAGCCATGCTTGACATCATGTACGACCTGCCGTCGCAGGAGCATGTGCAGGAGTGCATCATCAGCGAGCAAGTCATCGCCCATGGGGATTATCCGGTAATCCTCTACGACAACCAAAGCGCCGAACGCAAGTCGGCTTAAAGCAAGGAGACCGCCGTGACCCACTTCTATCCTGTCATGCCGTTGCGGGATATTGTCGTTTTTCCGCATATGATGGCGCCTTTGGTCGTCGGGCGTAAAAAATCGATCGCCTCGCTAGAATACGCGCGGGAAAAGCATTTGGAAATCCTGCTGGTTGCCCAGAAACATGCCGGGGTCGATGATCCCGGTGGCGACGATCTGTATAAATTCGGGACGCGGGCTTCGCTGATGCAGCTTCTGCGCCTGCCCGACGGCACCGTCAAAGCGCTGGTCGAGGGCAAGGGGAGAGTCAGGGTGTTGCGCTATCTGCCGCTGGAAGGCGACCTGTTTTTGGCCGAAGTGGAACAAATTGAAGAAGTGGTCGAGGCGGGCCCCGACCTGCTGGCCCACGACCGCGAACTCCAGCGGAGCTTTGCTGAATTCGCCGAGAACAACAAGAAAATTCCCAAAGAAGTGGTGAAAAACCTGGCCCAGATCGCCGAGCCGCTGAAGCTCGTCAATGTCGTCTGCGCCCATCTGCCCCTGAAAGCCGAGGAGAAACAGGAAATTCTTGAGTGTCTACCGCTGATCGACCGTATCGAAATGGTACTGACCGCCATTCACCGGGAAACCGAGGTGGCCAATCTCGAGCGCGACATCAGTACCAGAGTCAAGGCCAGGTTGAGTAAAAACCAGCGCGATTACTATCTGAACGAAAAGGTGCGGGAAATCCAGAAGGAAATGGGCCAAAACGAGGATGGCCTTGACGAATTGAGCGAACTGGAAGCGACGCTGAAGAGCAAAGAGATGCCAGAGGAGGCGCGCGACAAGGCTCTGAAGGAGTTGAAAAAATTGCGCAATATGCCGCCGATGTCAGCCGAAACCACGGTGGTGCGCAACTACATCGACTGCATCGTCCATTTGCCGTGGCTGAAAAAAAGCCGCTCGCGCATCGACATTGTCAAAGCCGAGAGGATTCTTGACGAAGACCACTATGGCCTGGCAAAACCGAAAGAACGCATCCTCGAATACCTGGCCGTGCAGGCGCAGGTGAAAAAAATCAAGGGACCGATCCTCTGTCTGGTTGGGCCGCCGGGTGTCGGCAAGACCTCGATCTGTAAATCGATCGCGCGGGCTATGAATCGCGAATTCGCCAGGCTTTCCTTGGGCGGCGTTCGCGACGAGGCGGAAATACGGGGACATCGCCGTACCTATATCGGTGCCTTACCCGGCAAGATTATCCAGGCCATGCAGCGGGTCGGGGTTTCGAATCCGGTCTTC